>CAZKOJ010000142.1:0-11942 GCA_964554365.1 uncultured Clostridium sp.
ATATCCCATTTCCTTCAAGCGTTCCTCAAAAGCATGTCTTCCTGAATGTTTACCAAGAACTATGAAATTTTTCTTTAAGCCTACAGATTCTGGAGTCATTATTTCATAAGTTTCTCTACAATTTAACACTCCATGTTGATGAATACCTGATTCATGAGCAAAAGCATTGGCTCCCACAATTGCTTTATTATGTTGAATTTCAACTCCTGTCATATGGCTCACTAAAGTACTAGTTCTATTTATTTCTTCTGTAACAATATTTGTATGACAGTTAAAATTGTCTGCACGAGTTTTAATAGCCATAACAATTTCTTCTAAAGCCGCATTACCAGCTCTTTCTCCCAAACCATTTACTGCACATTCCACTTGTGTTGCCCCATTTTCAATAGCTGCTAATGAGTTTGCTACAGCTAGTCCCAAATCATTGTGACAATGAACACTTATAATTGCTTTATGAATATTAGGTACATTTTCTTTAACTCCCTTAATAAAAGCACCATACTCATTTGGTGTTGAATAACCTACAGTATCTGGTATATTAACTATATCTGCACCAGCATTTATGACCGCTTCTAACACTTGGTATAAAAATTCTGGGCGAGTTCTTGTTCCATCCTCTGGTGAAAACTCCACACTTGGACATATTGATTTAGCATATCTCACCATTTCCACAGCTGTTTTTAAAACTTCCTCTGGTTTCATATTTAATTTATGCTTCATATGGAGATCTGAAGTGGCAATAAATGTGTGTATTCTAGGCTTTTTAGCATATTTAAGAGCTTCCCAAGCACGATCTATATCTTTCTTGGCTGTTCTAGCGAGTCCCACAATAACAGGTCCTTTTATATTTTTAGCAATTGCTTTAACCCCTTCAAAATCTCCATTTGAAGCAAGGGGGAACCCTGCTTCAATGACATCTACACCTAACTTTTCCAGTTGTCTTGCTATTTCTAGCTTTTCCTGTAGATTTAAACTTACTCCTGGTGTTTGTTCCCCATCCCTTAAAGTAGTATCAAATATATATATTTTCTTTTTCATAAAAAGACCTCCTATTAATGCTAAGTTTTTTATTTTTTATTCCAAGTCATCATTTTTCTAAGTTCTTTACCAACTACTTCTAATTGTTGTTCTTTTTCCTTATTTCTAACTGCATTGAAGTGTGGACGATTTATCTGATTTTCAAGAAGCCAATCTCTAGCAAAAATTCCATTCTGAATATTATTTAAAACTTCTTTCATTCCTTTTCTGCTTTCCTCTGTAATAATTTTCTTTCCGCTAACATAATCTCCATATTCAGCAGTATCACTAATAGAATATCTCATATAACCTAATCCACCTTCAGTTATAAGATCTACAATTAATTTAAGTTCATGACAACATTCAAAATATGCACTTTCAGGCTGATAACCTGCTTCAACTAAAGTTTGGAATCCAGCTTTTATAAGTTCACTAACACCACCACAAAGTACTGCTTGTTCTCCGAAAAGATCTGTTTCTGTTTCTTCTTTAAAAGTAGTCTCTAAAACTCCTGCTCTTGCACCACCAATGCCCTTTGCATAAGCTAGTGCATACTCTTTTGCTTTTCCTGTATAATCTTGATGCATTGCAATTAAACAAGGTACTCCTCTTCCTTCCTTATACTGACTTCTTACAGTATGTCCTGGTCCCTTTGGAGCAACCATTAACACATCCACATTAACAGGCGGTTTTACTTGTCCATAATGAATATTAAAACCATGAGCAAACATTAAAGTCTTTCCTTCTTTAAGATTTGGCTCAATACTTTCCTTGTATAGTGCTGCTTGCTTTTCATCAGGTATTAATATCATTATAAAATCAGCTATTTTTGCTGCTTCAGAAGCTTCTAGTACTTTAAATCCTGCTTCTTCTGCAATGCTCCAAGATTTGCTGCCTTTATATAATCCTACACAAACATCTACTCCGCTATCCTTTAGATTCAACGCATGAGCGTGTCCCTGACTTCCATAACCTATAACTGCTACCTTTTTTCCTGCTAATAATTCTAAATTTGCATCCTTATCGTAATACATTTTTGCCATTTTAACTTTCCCCCTATTTATTCATGTGTTTTTTATTAACATTCATTATTACAATTTTTTTAACTTTTAAAATGTCATAAAAGCTGCTACATAATCACAAGTATTATTAGAATCTTCATTTTTCATATCTTTCAAGTATTCATAGTATGAACTTGCACTTTGAGAAACTAAAATTTCTCCGTTATTTACTGAACTATTTTTATTCCATTCTGCTACCATTGATTTAACCCCCTTAAAGTTTATCGATTTTGTTTTACCTTGAAATTTTGACATTATTATTACCACCTTTTAATTACATATTTTGGATTATTTTACATTGAATATATATAAAATTTCACTGGCCAGTTGAAAATTTATTTCTAACTAATTTTAGGTATAAAAAAAACAGACCTTCTCCATGGGGCGAGAAGTCTGTTCGCGGTACCACCCAAATTTTTCACTTAAATTATATAACGGCATAACCGGCACAGCTTACTACTATTTCAGCCTGCAGCTCTAGGGTGAGTTTCAATACGCAACATTTATGGACTTTCACCTATGTCCACTCTCTGTGAAATGTTAATCATATTTACTTAATCCCTATCTTAGCTTTTTCATATTAATAACATTTTTGTATATATTTTCTGAATAATTTGTATAAAAAAAACAGACCTTCTCCATGGGGCGAAAGTCTGTCGCGTTACCACCCAAATTTTTACTCAATTTTATAACGGCTTACACCGGCACAGCTTACTATTATTTCAGCCTGCAACTCCAGGGTGAGTTTCAATATGCAATATTTATGGACTTTCACCTACGTCCACTCTCTGTAAAATATTAATCACATTTACTTAATCCCTATCACTGTTTTTGATATTGTTCATGAGTATACTATACATATATTTTTCTGTCAACACTTTTATTCCATATTTTTTAATTTCTTCATTTTTTGGATTTTGTGCTTTTCTTAATTTTCAGTTTTCACAATCTTATCATCCATATATTTCATTGTCAATAGCAATATAAATATTGGCAATAGTGTTTTTTTTCACTTTATTGACATATTTATTTCATTTTGTCTTAATTTACTTTTCACTTCAAAAAATCATTGCATGTTTTCTTTCATATGCTTAAACTTTTGATTTTTTCCATACTACAGCATACTCTTCTAATATTTTACGAATAACCTCTCCAATTTTAGAATAAGATTCATCACTTAGATTTGCAAGTGATATTCTTATAGACCATTCTGGTCCATGGAACCCGCTTCCACTTAACAGTACAATAGAGGATTCCTCTGCTAATCTTAAAAGAATATCTACTGGTTTATAATTATCTTTTAAATAGTCAGCAAATTCATCACTATAATTGTTTCTAGCCCACTCTAATAAATCAAATTGAGTATAATATGCAGCATCAAAAGGATCTTTACGTAATTTTAATCCTAACCCATCAAATAGTAGTTTTTGACGACGATGACAAATATTTTTTGTCAATTTTTTATACTTATTTTCTTTATCAACTAAAGCAGACAATGAAAAAAATGCCATTTGTACTTGTTGTGGTGTTGATAATCCAGCTGTATGATTAAGTGCTACCTGACGGCTATCTGCTACAATCCTATCAATAAAATGAATTTCCTCAGGGTTAGTAGAAAGTGCTGAATAACGCTTTCTTGCTCTTTCCTTTTTATCTGGATCAAGGTCTCTTAATAATTTATCAAATACGTTGTCTTCATATAGAGCAATAGTTCCAAGTCTCCATCCTGTTACGCCAAAATACTTTGAAAATGAATACACTCCAATTGTATTATAAGGTAAATCTGCCATTAATGAATGAAAATCATCTACAAAAGTACCATATACATCATCTGAAATAATCATAAGGTCAGGGTTATGACTTTCCACAATTTCTTTTAAATCCTTTACTGTTTCTGGCTTCATTGCAACAGAAGGTGGATTGCTTGGATTAACTATAAATAAAGCTTTTATACTTGGATCACAAAGTTTTTCCAGTTCTGAAAAAGAGTACTGACCTGTCTTCACACCATCTTCAGTAGTTTCTTCGGCTAAAAGCTCAACTACTTCAAAATTATATCTTGGCAAATGAGGAATTTCTAAATAAGGTGTAAAAATTGGTGCCATAAGTGCAACCTTATCTCCCTTTGATAGTATATTATTTGCAATTAAACTATCAAAAATATAGCACATACCTGCAGTAGCACCTTCCACAGCAAATAAATCAAATTTTCTTTCTAGGGGCTCATTATAACACAACTCCTGAATAAGATAGTCATGGACCACACCTTCCACATGTTTAAGCATTCTGTCTGGCTGAGGATAATTATCCCCAATAATTCCATCTGCTAATTCATGTATCCAATTATCAGCATCAAATCTTTTTACTGTTATACCATAATTAATTATTTTCTTAAGAAGTTGTATTCCTGGAGCATCTGGATTTCTTTTTAAGAAATCCACAAAACGTACTGCAATTCCATCTTTTTTTGGCATACCAGCTAAGTCATTATCATTCCATACCCTACGGCTTTCTTCAACAGCAAACTGACCAAAAGTGAAAAAAGCTTCTCTAGGAGTTGCTGAAATCCAGTTTGGGTTTCCTCTACCTGCATCTAGTAATGAGTGTGTACCGCTTTCCTTAGATTCTTCAGCTAAATTTATCAATCTATCCTTAAGCTCAAAGGGACTAATTTTACCGTATACTCTCTCTATTTCTTCACGTTGAAAATTATAGTTATCCATAATTTATTTTCCTCCTAATGATTGTTTTTTACCTAAAATACTAGAATATTATTTACATATTTTTAAATTAAATATTTTTAAATTAAATGTCTTTAACCAATAACTTGATCCTTCTCTACTATCTTATCTTTTACCATAGAAGAAAGGATTATGAATGTCTCTGTATTCCCAAACCTCTGTATCTTTTCAATAAGTTTTTCTAAATTTGCAATATTGTCAAGACGGGCTTTAAGAATTTTACAGTAAGGTCCAGTAACATGATGACATTCAACTATGGAATCTTCTGTATTTATAAATTCCGTGAATTTTTCACTTTTCTCTACTTTCATATCTACATTTATAAGCACATTAATGCCTTTACCAAGTTTTTCATAGTTTATAACTGCCTTGTATCCAGATATAATTTTAGCATCTTCAAGTCTTTTCATTCGTTCTGCCACTGCTGGTGGACTTAATGCTACCTTTTGTGACAGCTCCTTCATTGAAATCCTTCCATCCTTAAGAAGTATTTCAACTATTTTACAATCAGTAATATCCATAAGTATGCCTCCTTAAAAAAGATGTTTTGATTAATAGTAATACTTGTCTCCAAGAATTACTCTCTTTTCAGTAAGTTCTCTTCCTACACCTCTTTAATATGTATTTATTTGCAAATCAGTGAATTCACCATTTAAGCCAACTTTATTTTAGCATAATGATTTCATAGTGTACATACATAAAATAATGTCATATGATATTTTATCCTTATTTAATTAGTTATTTTTCAAATTTCGTTTATTTTAAAAAGCTATGAAATATAGGTTTAATACCTTAATTTCATAGCTTTTATTTACATATATTATTTATTTTACAGTGAGTTGAAAAACAATTCATTAAAGAATTACTATAACCCTAATACATCTTTAACTGTGTAAAGTCCTGATGTTTTTCCTTCTAAGAATACTGCAGCCTTACAAGCTCCGTTTGCAAAACACTCCCAATTATGTGCATGATGGGTAATTTCAAGTCTTTCTCCCATAAGCCCAAACATAACTGTATGGCTGCTGGATATATCTCCAGCTCTTAAGGAATGATATCCTATAGTTCCTTCCTTTCTAGAGCCTTCTCCTTCTCTTCCAAAAACCGCTATGTCTTTTAGATTTTCACCTAAAGCTTCAGCTATGACTTCGCCCATTTCTTTAGCAGTTCCACTTGGTGCATCTTTCTTATATCTATCATGCATTTCTATTATTTCTATGTCAGACATATTTCCTATGGTTTCTGCTGAAATTTTTAAAAGCTTATACATAAGGTTTACTACCATAGAAGTATTTGCTGCAAAAACCACAGGAATGTTCTTTGAAATTTCTACAATTCTATCATATTGTTGCTGTGAAAAGCCAGTAGTGCCACAAACCACTGCCTTCTTATATTCAAGTGCTTTTTCCATTACCTCCATAGAACATTCCGGTGTAGTATAATCAATAATTACATCGGCTTTATCTATAACGCTTTGTAGATTATCCACTACAACAGCCCCTGTTTCAATGCCTATACCACAAGCTAAACCTACATCTTTTCCAATATAATCCCTATTCTTTGGTGCTAAGGCTCCTACAATATTAAGTTCTTTCATGTCACTTGCTATTTTTACAATAAGCCTACCCATTTTACCCTTTGGACCCACCACAATTATGTTCATAAATTTGCCTGGTTTATGGAATCAGTAAAGCTCTTCTTAAGGCATCTTTGACTTGTTCTTGTAATATACCTAAGAACAAAGTTTCACTAATTCACCCAGCTTTTCACCTACCTTCCTTTAATTTATCTATAATTATCTAAGAAATCCTTTAAGTATAGTTTCTTCTGCTTCTTTTTCTGAAAGTCCTAAAGACATTAATTTAAGAAGCTGTTCATTTGCTATCTTTCCTATAGCAGCTTCATGTATAAGTGCTGCATCAGAGTGATACGCTGATATTTTAGGTATAGACTGTACATTAGCTTTATGCATTATTATAGAATCACATTGTATGTGTCCTCTACATCTGCAGTGTCCTGACATATTTAAATGAAACATTTGCTTTGAAGTATCTTGTGCTACAGAACGGGAAACTATTTGTGCTGAAGAATCATCTCCCACCATTTCTACATTTATTATAGACTCTGCCTCTTGATCCTTGTAAGTTAAAAGTCTCTCAACTACTACTAATTTTGCATTTTTATGAAGTTTTACTTCTGTATCTCTTTTTGTATTATCTATACCTTTTATTTGAACAAGTTCTAATTCTGCATATCCACCTTCCTCTACTTCTATAATAGTAGTAGGATTCATTATTCTCTCTCCATTACCTAACCCTTCTCCAAAATGTTTTTCCACGTATTTTATACGAGCACCTTTTCTTACAAAAAATTCGTGGACACCGTCATGTTGTGATTTTTCGTCTCCTGGATTATGTATACCACAACCAGCTACTATTAAAACATCTGAGCCTTCTCCAATTTCAAAGGTATTATAAACTACATCATCCAAACCTTCCTGTGTTATTATTACAGGTATATGTACGCTCTCTCCTACTGTATGAGGTTTTACTATGATGTCTATACCAGGTTTATCTCCTTTAGTTATAATATCAATATTTGCAGTAGTATTTCTAGCAGCCTTTTCTCCATTTTTTCTTATATTATACGCCCCTTGAGGCAACTCATGTAAGCCTGCTAATTCATCTAACATATTTTTATCTAACGCATTCAACATTTAAACCAGCTCCTTTGCCGCAAGATGAGCTGCAGTCACAGCTATCATTTCTTATAATTTCAGCAAGTATTTTTTCTTTAGTAGTTTTTTCTTTAATCTCTCCATTAGCTAGAACAATAACCTCATCAGCTAATTTTAGAATTCTTTCTTGATGAGATATTATAACAATAGTTGTATTTTGATCTTTGTGCATATTTTCAAAGGTTTCAGCAAGTCTTCTAAAGCTCCATAAATCTATTCCTGCTTCTGGTTCATCAAAGACAGCTAATTTAAGCTTTCTAGCAAGTATTGTAGCTATCTCAATTCTTTTTAATTCACCACCTGAAAGACTAGAATCTATATCTCTATCCACATAATCTTGTGCACAAAGCCCTACATCTACAAGCAATTTACAGGCATTTGCCTTGTTATCATCTGCAGCAAGATTTAAAAGTTCATTTACCTTTATGCCCTTAAATTTTGGCGGTTGTTGAAAAGCAAAACCTACTTTTTTTCTAGCTCTTTCCGTTATATTTAAATTTGTTATATCTTCTCCATCTAAAAATATACCGCCAGAGGTAGGCTCATATATACCCATTATAGCCTTAGCCAAAGATGATTTTCCGCTTCCATTAGGTCCTGTAATTACATATAGTTTTTTATCTTCCAATTTTAGATTAATATTATTTAAAATCTTTACTTTTTTGTTGTCATTTTCTACCTCTAAAGATAGATTCTTAATTTCCAACATTTTAAAGCCCCCTTTTTATAATTTTATGCATCATGGAAATTTTAACATTTTACACAATTATATCACAATTTTCTATATGAAAATATATGTTTATTCAACAAAAGCACTTCATTTTGAAGTGCTTTTCTATATAATACTTTTAAATTTCCATATATTCAATGTATTTCCACGTTTTTTTTCATTTTCTCAAATTACATAACTCTTCTAGCTGTTAAATAATCACTTCTATTTAAAGGTGAAACTTTAATTACATCTCCTGTATGAGGCGCATGAATATATGCTCCAAATCCAATGTATATACCCACATGATGAGGATCTAACCAACTCCCAAATAAAATTAAATCTCCAGGCTTCAACTTATCCCTTGTTACTAATACTCCATCTTTTATCTGGTCGTATGTAGTCCTTCCAATAGACACTCCATATTTTGCATATACATACTGAGTAAATCCTGAACAATCAAACCCAGGTTTTGGAGAAGTTCCTCCCCACACATATTGAGTTCCTATAAAACTAGCAGCAAAAGCTATAATATTATCACTGGTTGCAGCAGTATTTCCTTTTGAAAAAGCTTCTACAGATGCTTTATCTTTAATACTTTCAAGATATTTCATTGCATCAACTATTGAAGTTTGTTCATAATCTGAAGGGTTTAGTTTTAGTGCTTCCCGAACTTTAGCTAATAATTTTTGTTGTTCTTCCTTATCCTTGTTTAACCCACTTAATTCCTTTTCATTGTCCGTCTTTAATGCTAACAAGGCTTTATTTTTACTCTCTAAAGTTTCCTTTTTACTCTTTACAGTATCTTTTTTGCTTTCATACTTGTTAACTATATTCTCATCTAAATTCATTACCCTTTTAACTGTATCTGAATTTGAAAGTAATTCACTAATATCCTTTGAGCTAAGCAATGCATTTAAATATCCTTCAAAACCATTTATATACATAGCCCTTACTCTGTTACTAACTAAATTTTTTTGTTCATTTAGATTACTTTCAGCAACTTTAAGTTCACCTTCAGTAACTTTAATAGTATTTTCAGTTTCTAATATTTGTTTATTATTATCATTTATTTTACTCATTACAGTTTCTATTTGTTTATCAAATTTTTCTATATTTATTTGTATATTTTGTATTGGATCATTAGTATTATTTTCATTTGGCTCAGCAGAAACTGGACTAGTAATTATTAATGTCATTATTAATGCCATACCAGCTTTTTTCAATAGATTATTCATTTATACGTCACTCCCATCTACATACATCAATTTAATCCTTAATGCACATACATTTTAAACTCTTATTATATTATACAAAACACATATGTATTTTTTATTAAGTTTTTAAATACAATAATTGATTTTGTTTACAATTAACCATATAATTAACACTTAAATAAATCATAAGTACAATTATGCATTAATAAACTTACAGTCTTAACCTTAAGTTTAAGCGAGTTCCTACGCCTAGTGTGCTTTCTATAGAAATAGAAGCATTATGAACATCTATTATCTGTTTTGCTATAGCCATACCTAAACCAGAGGCTTCCTTTGAAGATGAGGTGTTTGTTCCTCTATAATATCTTTCAAATATATGTTTTAAATCTTCAGCACATATGCCAGTTCCATTATCTTTTATTTCTATATAAATGTCATCCTTTTTATAAATGAAAACTTCAATTTTAACATTTTCATCATTATGAATTATTGAATTAAAAATCAAGTTAACTAAACATCTTTTGAATAAAGCTTCATCTATATTAGCAAATATATTTTCTTCTGAGGCATGAAAATTTAGATTTCTATTTGAATATAATGGATGATTTAAAATTCCTATAATTATATTTTGAAGCAGCTGGACAAGATTTACTTCTTTTTTATTCAAGAGCAAGGCTTTGTTTTTTATTTTATAGGTTAAACTTAAATCACCAATTAAACTTTCAATGTACAAAGATTTATCATATATTATATTGGAGTAATCTAGAATTTCTTCTTCTGAAAAGCTGTACTCAGTATCTTTCATAAGCTCTGAATAGCCTTTAATAGATGATAGAGGCGTTTTTATATCATGGGATATAGAAGCAATCCAGGTATTTCTCATTTTATCTAATTCTTCCCTCTTATTTTTATTCTCTCTAAGAGTTGTTCCTAGATTATTTAGATTGTGAAATACATTTTTATAAACTCCTTTTTCTTTAAAGTTAACTTCATAATTTCCTCGAGAAAGCTGATTTATACCTTGTATAACATTTTCTAAAGGCTTGCCTAATTTTTTACCAAATAAAAAATATGATAAAATTATTGCTGTAAAAATATTTATAAGTATTAAAATAATAAATCCATTCCAAACAAAATCTTTTATTACAGAAGGATTAAAGGTAAGAGTATATTTTGCAACAGTATTCATAGGGAACCCTATTATATAGGTAAAGTTTTTATTATTATGTTCTTTTACACTTACAAATACAGAAGAATTTCCAACATCATATTTATAAATATGTGCAAATTTTATGGGTGTATATTGTGTAGGAACCTCTTTGGGTTTGTCAATTGAGTAAATTTCTTTAAAGTTGTCATCTATTATTTGAATCCATGCAGAATTTTTACTAAGCTCTTCTTTACCATCTTTCTTTAAATAGGGGGTATTATCATTTATGTATATGTAATCAGAAAAATTCAAAGTAAACTTTTGAGGGCTAAAGTAGGAAATATTCTGTGTATATACAACTACTTCAAAATACACAACTAAATTTAATATGAATTCTACAATAACTATAATTATAAGGGTAATTAAAAATTTTCTAGTTAGTGATATATTTGTTTTTAGCTTATTTAAAATCTTCATTATTATACTTCCTTTATTAACTTGTACCCTAAACCTTTAATAGTTACTATATATTTAGGATTAGAGGGCATGTCTTCTAGCTTTTCTCTCAATTTTCTTATGTGAACCATTATGGTATTATCATATCCTTCAAAATCATCTCCCCACACCGCATCACACAACATTTGTTTGCTTAATATTTGATTTAAGTTTTTAGCCATATAGGATAATAGTGCATACTCTCTTGGAGTAAGAGAAATTATCTCAGAATTCTTTCTAACCTCTCCTTTATGCAAATTAATATTCACACTACCAAAGCTTATTTTTTCTTCTTTTATGGATAATTCATTTTTTATGTATATGTTTCTTCTTAGATGAGCCTTAATTCTAAAAGCCACTTCTTTTGGACTGAAAGGCTTGGTCACATAATCGTCAGCACCTAATCCTAATGCTAAAATTTTATCTATATCTTCAGATTTTGCAGATAAAAAAACAATGGGAACAAAGGAAAATTCTCTTATTTTTCTGCATACCTCAAAACCATCTATATGAGGCATCATTATATCTAAGACAATTAAATCTGGCTTTTCACTTTTACATAGGCTAATACCTTCTATACCATCTCTAGCTTTAATTATTCTTCTAAAACCTTCTTTTTTAAGAACAGTTTCTATAAGTTTCAAAATTTCAACTTCATCATCAATTAAAAGTATTTTTCTGTCTAAAACTTCATCTTGCATAATTGCCTCCTAATATATGTGTTTATTTTTAATTATAGCATCTATTTTTATATATTTTAAAAAATATTGGAGTTTTAAGGTTCTGTTAAGGTTCTTATAAAGACGAGTTAAGTT
>CAZKOJ010000143.1:0-11723 GCA_964554365.1 uncultured Clostridium sp.
AGTATTTCCTGCATCTTATTATTTTCTTTAGCAACCTTATTTATTTCCTCTATCTCATAAAAATTATCAACTACAAATCTGCCTACGCCTAAGTTAACCCCCATTTGTATGTCTTCTATGGTTTTATGGTTTCCATGAAAATATACTTTTTCCATAGGAAATCCACTTTTCCAAGCAGTATACAGTTCCCCTCCTGACACTACATCAAGATATAAGCCTTCACTATTTATTATTTGACACATAGCTAAAGTTAAAAAAGCTTTTCCAGCATAAGCTACCCTATTTATATTTTCATTGGCATTAAATGCTTTATAGTACCTTCTGCACTGACTTCTTACTAATTCTTCATCAATAACATAAAGAGGAGTTCCAAATTCTTTTGCTAAATCTATTGTACTCTTTCCACCTATATATAAATTATTGTCTTTAATTTCCATGTTTCCAACTAATTTCATGCTGGTTTCCTCCTATAAAATACACTTTTACAAATTAAATGATTTTGCTACTACATTAACTGCCTTTATCTTATCCTCTTGTTTAATAGCACAAGTAATTCTTATTTCTGATGTAGTAATCATTTTTACTCCTATGTTGTTTTCACTTAAAAGTTTAAACATTTTAGCTGCTACTCCAGATGTAATCTTCATTCCTATTCCTACTACTGAAAATTTAGTTATATCTTCATCAATAGCTATTTTATTTTTGTAAGGATAAAATCCCTCTACTATTTGCATACATTCCTTTAATTCTATCTTTGGTATAGTAAATGATAGACTAACTTTATTATTTACTGGGGCAGTCTGACTTATCATATCTATATTAATTCTTTTATTTGCAACTGCCTGAAATAAATTGGATACGGTATTTATATCATTATCTATTTCTTTTATTGTTATAGCAACATCCTCATCACTTGTAGCTAATCCTGTTACTGGTTTACTCTCCATATTCATTTTATTTACCCCCTTAATTACTGTTCCTTTTATTTCACTATTACTTAATCCAACATATATTGGAATGTCATACTTTTGAGCAAGTTCTATAGATCTTGAATGCATAATTTGTGCCCCAAGGCTTGATAATTCAAGCATCTCTTCATAATCTATTTCATCTAGTTTTTTAGCATCCTTATATTTTCTAGGATCCACACTGTATATTCCATCTACATCCGTATAAATTTCACATATTCCATTTAACTTCACAGCTATTGCAACAGCAGTAGTATCTGATCCTCCTCTTCCAAGAGTAGTAATATCGCCCTCTTCATTTATCCCCTGAAACCCTGCTACTATTACAATTTTTCCATTATCTAAACTCCTTTTTATATTTTCATTATCTATGTCATCTATTAGTGACTTACCATACTGTCCACTAGTTTTTATTCCTATTTGGTAAGCAGTATAGCTTATAGCATCATATCCTTTATTTTTTATAGCCATGGCAAGAAGTGAACATGACATCATTTCTCCTGTTGATATTAACGCATCTAACTCTCTTTTATCAGGGTCATCTGTAATTTCATTAGCAAGACTTATTAAATTATCTGTAGTATCTCCCATAGCTGATACCACAACCACTACACTATCGCCTGCTTTTTTTCTCTTTATTACTGTGTCTGCAACTTTTTTTATTTTTTCTATAGTTCCTACTGAACTTCCACCATATTTTTGTACAATAACTGCCATAATACCACTCCTTAAAATTCTTTCTTCCCAAGAAACATATCCTATTTTTTTCAAAAATAAATACAGCAAAGGAACACCTTTGCTGCATGATTAAACATTTAACGCAACTTTCGTGTACCCTTGTAGCTCTTCACTTTCAAAAATGAAATTATACGAAATATTCGTATAATCAAGAGACTGTATACTATATACATGTCCCTTAAGTGACAGCCTTACACATATTATATGCAAAGCCAGAAAACAGTCTCGCCAAACTTATTTTCTTCGGCTGTAATTCCTTTCTCTATTCCTCACTGTTTGCTAACTAAGAATAGATACTTTTAATTACAGCACCTCTACCCTAAGGTAAGTTTTTTTATTAAGTTATTTTTAAATTGTTCTTAGTCTAACATAAATATTTATACCTTTCAACCTATTTTTTATACATTTTTGTCAATGTCTAATTGTCAGAATTTAATCAATATATTATATTCTGAAATTATTACATTTAAAATTTTGTTTTTCAGTTAATCGCACTATAAAATTCATTTTTTCTATATATTGCATACCACCAATCAATAATTACCTTGCCTCACATACAAATCCATATTAAATTAATTTTACTATAATACACTTCTAATCCACATTTTAATTTCAAATTATGAAAATGAAATTATTATAAGCTAAATTATTCAAATTACATTTGTGCTAAAGCTTATAAAATTCCTTAAAAGATTTAACAGCATATAAATAATCTTCAACTCCAGCTAATTCTCTTATCGAATGCATAGAAAGAACGGCAAGCCCCATATCTAAGGAATTTATATTTATATGACTAGAAGATATAGGTCCAATCGTAGACCCGCCCTTTTCATCTGAACGATTTACAAATGCCTGTACTGGAACTTCTGCTTTTTCACATATACTCTTATATACAGCACTGGATATTGCATCAGATGTATAACTTTGATTTGCACTTGATTTTATAATTGGACCTTTATTAATTATAGGCCTGTTTACAGGGTCACTTTTTTCTCCATAGTTTGGATGTAATGCATGACCTAAGTCACAAGATATTATAAAAGATTTTGCTAGTGCTCTATAATACTGTTCTTTATCTTTTTGGGAACTTAAAGTTATTCTTTCTAACACACTTGAAAGCATAGGAGAATTAGCACCTTGCTTTGTGGTACTTCCAACTTCTTCATTATCAAAACACACCATAACATTTGTGCTATTACCTACCTCTGTGTGGACTAAAGCTTTTATTCCACAATGAACCATAATTAAATCATCTAATCTTCCACTAGATATAAACTCATTATTAAGTCCAATTATACTACCTTTTTCAAATTCATATAGAAATAAATCAAAGTCAAGTATTTCCTCTTCTTTTATTTCAAGCTCATCAGCTATTATTTTTATAAGATACTTATCTTTTTCAAAGCTTTCATTTACCATTGAAAGTAATGGTAATATATCTTTTTGTTTGTTTAATTCTATACCTGAATTTATATTTCTATTCATGTGTATAGCAAGATTAGGTATTACTAATATAGGTCTTTGTATATTTAAAAGTTTCACTTTAGGACAAAAAGGATTTTCACCTCTAACAACTACTCTTCCTGCTAAAGATAACGGTCTATCTAACCATGTATTAATAATAGGTCCGCCATAAACCTCTGTGTTTAGTTTTAGATAAGCACCCTCTACTTCTATATCAGGATTAGGTTTTATTCTAAAACCTGGTGAATCCGTATGAGCTCCTATTATTTTAAACCCTTCTTGTTCCAATTCACCTTTACCTACTATAAAAGCAGTTAGTGCTGAACCATTTTTTGTCACAAAGTATTTTCCTGATTTTTCTAAGTTCCAGTTATCTTCTTCCAAAAGTTCAATAAATCCATAACTTAATAGTATTTTTTTAGTACTTTCCACTGCATGAAAAGCTGTAGGGCTTTCATAGATAAAATCTATAAGTTCCTGAACTTCTTTTAATTTTTCACTCATTTTTACGCCTCCAAATCTGTATCTATAATATTATTTTTTTTTATTTTCACTTATAACTATACCAGAATATAACAAAAAACATAATAAATATATACACATTTTTTTTCTTTTTGCATATTATATGATGATTGTAATAAGCAGGAGTGTGTGTGTATGAAAGGTAGTACTAGAAATTTTTTTCCAGGAGGTAATACCTCTTATGGTTTCCATTCCTTTTACCAGTACATTATAAGTCAAGAATCCGCTAGAAGGAAAATCTGTATTAAAGGAGGTCCTGGTACCGGTAAATCGTCTCTTATGAAAAATGTTGCAAATTTCTTTATAGACAAAGGATATGATATTGAGTATCATCACTGTTCTTCTGACAATGACTCTCTAGATGGTGTAGTAATCAAGGGCTTAAATGTAGCGTTACTTGACGGTACTTCACCACATGTAGTAGATCCTCAAAATCCTGGGGCTGTAGATGAAATATTAAACATGGGTGAACATTGGAATGAGGAAGGATTTAAACAATATAGATACTCTATAATCCAAACTAACAAAAAAATTAAAAACACTTTTGAAAGAGCATATAAATTTATAGGAGCTGCAAAACTAATTCATGATGATTGGAGTGATTTTAACAGCCAATCTCTAGACCAATCAAAACTATTATTGCTAGAAGAAGATTTAAAAAATAAGATTTTTATAAATTCGCCAATTAAAGTTTTAGGCACAGATAGACATCTTTTTGCCACAGCTTTTACACCTAATGGTATTGTTACTTTTATAGAAAACTTATGTGAATGCTGTGATAAGGTTTATGTATTGAATGGAGGACCTGGTACAGGTAAAGGAAAAGTTCTTAATTATATGTATAAAGAAGCCTTACGCAGAGGCTTTTTCATTGAAGTTTACCACGATCCTTTAATCCCTCAAAGAGTTGAGCACATAATAATACCTGAGCTAAAAACTGCAATAATAACTTCCAACGAAATAAATAACACAAAATTTACAGGCACTCAAATTTTCATGGAAAACTTCATCAATTATAGCAACATTAATAAAAATGAACTACAACAAGTTAAGGATACTTTCTATAGTGTTTTAAATAAGGGGTTATCCATTATTTCTTCAGCCAAACAGCTTCATGATGAACTAGAAAAATATTATGTGGATAATATGAATTTCAAAGATATTGATGAAACTTATAACTTATTGTTATCTAGACTTTTAAATTACGAGTTAGAACTTTTAAATAAAAAGTAGTAAGTTAAATAGTGACAGAATGACTTTATTGCCTTTTCTGTCACTAGTAATCTTTATTTATTATTAGCTTACATACCTATTACGGACGTTCTAACACAAATCTATCTACGCTCTCAAATTATTGTGGAACTTGTTGATTTCTAAATCCTTTTGATTCTGAAACAGTTCTTCCTATAGATTGAATTTTTCCAGTAATGCATCCTCTACAATGATGCGGCGTATCTCCTGTACATATTTTCCCTGGATATAGAGCATATAACTTTCTATACTCACCTTCAGTTACATTTGGCATAACTACATTAGCTCCACTTTGAAGTGCTATAATTCTTCCATTTTCATTTAATGTCTCCATAGCAGTGGTAGCAGGAATGTTTATATCTGGCATAAGCAACCTAGTTATTGCCATAACTTTTAAGCTCATGTTAAAATCTCCACCTTCCGCATCTTTTAAAGGCGTGTCTTCATTAGGTATGAATGGTCCTATTCCTATCATATCCGCTCCTATTTCTTTGAAAAACAAGATATCATCTGCTAAAGACTCTATTGTTTGCCCTGGAAGACCTACAAGACATCCTGTACCAACTTCATATCCTAAGTTTCTTAAATCTTCTAAGCATCTTTTTCGTTCCTCATAGCTCATACCTGGGTCCATGTCCTCATATAACTTCTTATCAGTAGTTTCTATCCTTACTAAATATCTATCTGCACCTGCTTCTCTATAAGCTTTATATTCTTCTAAAGTCTTTTCTCCAATACTTAAAGTAATAGCTATGTTCATTTTTTTTATATTATTTATTATATATTTCATCATATCCATAGTATAATAATCATCTTCACCAGACTGCATTACTACTGTTTTATATCCATATTCTACTGCCTTTTTAGCCAATTCTATTATTTCTTCTGGTGTTAATCTATACCTTTTCACATTTTTATTGGAGGCTCTAAGTCCGCAATATAAACAATTTCTTTTACATATGTTTGAAAATTCTATGAGTCCTCTTAAATGTACTTCATCTCCTACATACTTTTGCCTAATCCTATCTGCTGCTTTAAATAATTCTTCTTTACAATTACTATCCTTAAGCAGAACTATTATTTCATCTCTTGTTAACTTATGACCTTGTTCAGCTTTTTTTATTAATTCTAAATTTTTATCCATAGCAACTCAATTCCTTTCTCTTACCATAATGCATCTTTATCTTGTTATTTTCTTTTAAATGCTTAATACATATATCTTATTTTATATTATTTCGGGTACTTTAACTAGATAAAATATTTAAATTTAGTTTCTATATACATATTGTTACAATATAATTATTAATTAAATAAAAAGATTCCAATATTCATTGGAATCTTTTTATTTAATCGAGGAAATTCTATATACATATAATTCATGTAAGGCTCTTGTTGCCATTACATATTTTAATTTGTCTTCTTTATTATTGAATTCTTTATCATCATCTATTAATATAACAGCATCAAACTCCAAACCCTTTGCAAAGTAAGATGGAAGTATAACTTCCCCACTAGAATAAATTATTTCTTCTCCATTTAACAATGAAATATGGGATTTTTCTCTTATAGCACTGCCTAACATATTTGTATAACTTAAATTTTTACAGATTACTGCTATACTCTCATAACCCTTCTCTTTTAATTTTATAATATCATAGATTATTTTGTCCACAAGTTCATTCATGGTATTAACCTGTTTTTCCAATACTTGTTCACCATTTCTTACTAAAGGAATGGTTTTATTGGATTTTAAATAGTTATTTGCATAATTCATAATTTCTCTTGTAGATCTATAGCTTTTTACTAGTTTAAAGTCACGAATACTCATATCATTAAAAGTATGTTCTAACTCAAGCATAGCAACTTCACCTTTTATAGGGACTATTCTTTGATTACTATCCCCAACTATAGTAAATGAGTTACATCTTGTAAGTTCTTTTATAACAATAAATTGTAACATTGAATAATCTTGTGCTTCATCTATAACAACATGCTTTATTTCCTGCGGATACTTTAACCCTTCCAATTTAATTTTTAAATATGTAATGGGAGCTAAATCATCATAAGTAAGCTGGTTGTTATCATTAAAATTGTTATATATTTCATTTATATCAGGATTTTTAATCCATTGTAATTGTTGTTTTGTTTTTATTACTTCTTGTATAACTTCTCTTATTTTGTTTTTCCTTATGAAACTTAAATTATTCTGATGAACAACTAGTTCTTCATCAGACATTTTTTTTATATTATCCTTATATTCTTTTTCAATTTCTCTAATCAAAGCGTTTCTTTCATCTTTTATTTTAGATATTAGTATTCTATTTATTTTTTTGCTTCTTCTAAATAAAGGCATATCTTTGAAATACCTGTTAAACATCTCTTCTATTTCTTCTGAGGATACTATAACTTTATCGTAAAAAGTCACTTGTTTTATTTTAAAACATCCATAATCTAAATCTTTAATTATATTATCTAATTTCTCAATATATTCTTCAGAACCCTTATAAACTATATCTTTAATAAAGCTTTCACTGCCGCTTAATATCTTTTCCATATAATCTTTAAAGCCCATTATATTACTTAAGTTTAAAATATCTATAGCAAACTCCTTAAATGTGAGCTGCTTAACACCAATCTCCCCAAGGCTTGGTAGCACCGTTGAAATGTAATCCATAAATATACTATTAGGTCCAAGTATTAAAACTTTATCTTGAAGTATGCTTCTATAATTATATAAAAGATATGCAACTCTATGGAGTGCTATGGTAGTTTTTCCACTTCCAGCTACTCCATCTACTACCATAGCCCCTTCTCTCGGCTGCCTTATTATTGTATCCTGCTCTTGTTGTATAGTCATTACTATATCTTTTAATTTTTCCCCAGCATTTTTACTTAATACCATTTGTAGTATTTCATCTTTTACATCCATGCTAGAATCAAACATTCCAATTAAATTTGCTTTTTTTATAATAAACTGCCTCTTAGCTAATATATCAGCTTTTATTTCTCCCATCGGAGCCTTATAAACTGCTTCACCTAAACTTCCAGTATAAAACAAGGAACTAACCGGTGATCTCCAATCCACAATTATAGGTTCACAATCTTGGTCTTTGTTCATACCAAATCTTCCTACATACATGTTTTCAGTACCAACTTCATCTTCAAAAACCACCTTACCAAAATAAGGTGAACTGCTTAAAATAGTAAGTTCTCTAAGTTTTCTATCTATAAACTTGAATGCTTCTTCTTTTACAAAAGCTTCGTGGTCAAAGTATTCTGTTATTTCATCCTCATCATCTTTATATTCCTCAATATTTTTTTTTCTTAAATTAATTATGTAACTTGATATTTCTTTCCTTTTTTCTATAAAACTTAAAGTTTGTTTCTTTATTTCTAAAATTACTTCTTCTAGTTTATCTTTTTCTAAATTAAATTCTATTTCTTTTTTTAACTCTTTTTCTAGTTCACTATTTTCCATAAAACTCTTCACCCATTTCAGTTTAATAATTATTTTTCTAGAGAAATCTCTTCTCTTTTTATCATAGACATAAACTCTTCACCCATAAGAGTTTCCTTCTCTATAAGTCTTCCTGATATTTCAGTTAACAATTCTCTATTATTTTGAAGTATATTCTTTGATTTTTCATGAGCTTCTTTTATTATTTTTAAGGTTTCTTCATCAATAATTGCTGCAGTTTCAGCACTACAGTTTTGAACTGGTCTTCCATCTAAGTATCTATTTTGCACAGATTCAAGTCCCATCATATCAAATCTTTCACTCATTCCATACATAGTTACCATACTTCTTGCAGTTTGAGTTGCCCTTTCAATATCATTAGAAGCTCCTGTAGAAATAGCATTAAACTCTACTTCCTCTGCAGCTCTTCCACCTAGCATTACACAAATTTGCTCCATCATTTCTTCCTTAGTAGTAAGATACTTTTCCCCCTCTGGAAGCTGCATAGTATACCCTAACGCCCCCATTGTTCTTGGTACAATAGTTATCTTATGTACAGGGTCTGTATGTTTCATCAAAGCTGCTATTAATGCATGCCCAACTTCATGAAAGGCAACCGCTCTTCTTTCTTTGTCTGATAAGATTCTATCTTTTTTTTCTTTACCTGCAATAATTACCTCTACTGCATCTTCTAAGTCCTCTTGTGCTACTTCAGTTCTATTATTTTTAACAGCTCTAAGTGCTGCTTCATTTATTATATTAGCTAAATCTGCTCCTACTGCACCAGGAGTCCCTTTTGCAACAGCATTTAAATTAGACTCTTTAGATATTTTAACTCCCTTTACATGTACTTTTAATATTTCTTCTCTTCCTTTTAAGTCAGGTCTATCAACTATAACTCTTCTGTCAAATCTTCCTGGTCTTAAAAGGGCTTTATCAAGTATTTCCGGTCTATTTGTTGCTGCTAAAATTACTACTCCCTTAGAAGAGTCAAAACCATCCATTTCTGCTAAAAGTTGATTCAATGTCTGTTCTCTTTCATCATTTCCAGACATATTATTATCTCTACTCTTACCTATAGCATCAATTTCATCTATAAATACTATACAAGGAGCTTTTTGCTGTGCTTGCTCAAATAAATCCCTAACTCTTGAAGCACCCATCCCTACAAACATTTCAACAAAAGCAGAACCAGATATAGAGAAGAATGGCACTTTAGCCTCACCAGCTACTGCTTTAGCTAACAATGTCTTACCAGTTCCCGGTGGTCCTACTAAAAGGGCTCCTTTGGGAAGTTTGGCCCCTATAGCTGTATATTTTTTAGGATTATGCAAAAAATCAACTATTTCCACTAAAGACTCTTTAGCTTCTTCTTGACCAGCTACATCGTTAAAGTTTACCCCTGTTTCGCTTTCTGCATATATCTTAGCTGTGTTTTTTCCAAAAGACATAACACCGCTTCCCATTTTTTTATCTATTTTTCCAAATAACAATCTACCTAAAAATATAAAAATTACAACAGGTAATATCCAGTTTATAAAAAAGCTCCTTATTGGACTATCTCCTTGAGGTAATCCACCAAATTTAATTTTTGCAGCACCTAACCTTTTAATTAAATCCGGGTCATCCACTTTTTCTGTGTATAAGGTTTTTTTCTTTTCTCCCTCTTTAACCTTAGGTATAATCACTAATTTATCCTTTGAAATTTGTACTTCTTCAATTTTATTGGAATTTACATAGTTTATAAACTCACTATATTTTAAATGTTCCGTTCTAATGTTTATCATATAATCATTTAAGATAAATATTACAATAGCTACAAGTATGGCATAGTAAATACCATATTTAATCTTGTTGCCATCAAACTTTTTATTATTAAACATATTTAAGCCTCCATAATACTAGTTTTTGATTAGAGTACATATACATTATATCAATAAATATTGCTTTACCTAACAGTATTTAAAAATTATTTTAATGTAATCTTTACCTCATACATATGTTCAGTAAAAATATTACTCATTTAAATATAATAAAGAGCATTCTGCAAATATAGCAGCTGCTTTATATATTATATCTTCATCTATATTAAATTCCGCATTATGTAATGAATTAACAATTCCTTTTTTAGGATTATAAGTTCCTACCCAAAAAAATGTACCTGGAACCTTTTCTTCGAAATTAGAAAAATCCTCTCCTATCATAGTGGGTTTATCCACCATAATTATGTTCTTATGTCCGAGAATTTTTGCTACTGCACTGCCTACTAATGAAGTCATGTGATGATCATTTATAACTGGTGCATGGTATGGATTAAATTCAAATTCATATTCTGATCCATTAGCTATACTTATTCCTTTTATAATAGACTCCATTATGTCTGGAATTTTATCCCTAACTTCATAAGTAAGAGTTCTTATAGTTCCTTCTAATTCGGCTTTTTCTGGTATTATATTATGTGCAGATCCAGCATTAAACTTTCCTATGGTTATAACCGCAGGTTCTGTAGGATCTACTTTTCTGCTTATTATAGTTTGAAAAGCCATGTATATTTCACAAGCTATTGCAATTGGATCTATACATTTATGTGGCTGTCCTCCATGCCCTCCCTTTCCATGTATAACTATTTTAAAATTATCTGATGCTGCCATAAGTGAACCAGTTTTTATTCCTATTTTTCCAGCGTCTATATTGGGCCATACATGAGCCCCTACTACTGCATCAACTTTAGGATTTTCTAAAACACCACTATTTATAGTTTTTTCTGCACCACCTGCTCCCTCTTCCGCAGGTTGAAATAAAAATTTAACATTCCCATGAATCTTATTTTTTAGATCCGATAATATTATTGCAGCCCCTATTAACCATGATACATGGGCATCATGACCACAAGCATGCATCAAATTTGGATATTCAGATTTATATTCCACATCATTTTCTTCTTTTATTTTAAGACAATCCATATCTGCTCTTAATAATATAGTTTTGCCTGGATATTTTCCTCTTAACAAGCCTACTACTCCAGTTCCCCCTATATTTTTTTCTACTTCTATATTATACTCCTGTAATATTTCCGCTATTAAACTAGCAGTTCTTTTTTCCTGTAGTCCTATTTCTGGGTGTGCATGTATATCTCTTCTTATGGATATAAGCTTATCCTTTATTTCTTCTGCCTTCTTCATTACTCTTTTTTCATACATAAATTTTTCTCCCTTATATTTAGGCACATTCAAAAAATAATTAGTCAGTATACTAGTCTGTTTTGTGTCATACTGCGTCAAGAGAACCCTTTGATAGAACAACTATCAGCGGAACCTGTTTCC
>CAZKOJ010000144.1:0-11713 GCA_964554365.1 uncultured Clostridium sp.
ACACCATTTTAGAGATCCGCTGCTTAATGTAGTATCTAATGATGGAGATGTAGATTTTTTAGGAATTATAGTAGCAGGGACACCTCAAGAAAATCAAGACAAGGTGTTTGTTGCTGAGAGAGCCGCAGCTTTGGTTGAAGCTATGAGAGCAGATGGAGCTATAGTGTCTATTGATGGATGGGGAAATAGCAATATTGATTTTGCCACTGTTATAGAAGAAATAGGAAAGAGAGATATTCCTGTGGTAGGCATGAGTTTTGTAGGAATACAGGCACAATTTGTAGTTACCAATGAGTATATGGACACTATAGTAGATTTTAACAAATCCAAAGAGGGAATTGAAACGGAAGTCGTAGGAGAAAATAATGTAGTAGAACTAGATGCTAAAAAAGCACTAGCGTTTTTAAAACTAAAAATGAAAAATAAGGAGGCAAAAAAATGAAAGTAGAAAGAACTATATTTGCAATAGATTCACATACTATGGGAGAGCCAACAAGAATAGTGGTAGGTGGAATACCAAATATACCTGGTAAGAATATGCCAGAAAAGAAAGCATATCTTGAAGAAAATTTAGATCATTTAAGAACTGCTATAATGTTAGAACCAAGAGGTCACAATGATATGTTTGGTTCAATAATAACTCAACCAACTACAGATGAAGCAGATCTAGGAATAATATTTATGGATGGCGGCGGATACTTAAATATGTGCGGACATGGTTCCATCGGAGCAGCAACTGTTGCAGTAGAAGAAGGTATGGTTGATGTAAAAGAGCCAATTACAAATATTACTTTAGAAGCTCCAGCAGGATTAGTTAAGGCTGCTGTTAAAGTAGAAAATGGAAAAGCAAAAGAAGTTTCAGTTGTTAATGTACCAGCATTTCTTTATAAAAGAGATGTAGAAGTAGATGTACCAGAAATAGGTAAAGTAACAATGGATATATCTTTTGGAGGAAGTTTCTTTGCTATAGTTAAATCAGAAAATTTAGGAATAGATATATGCCCATCAAATGCACAAAAAATAATAGAAATAGGAATGAACGTTATAAAAGCTGTAAATGAGCAAGTAGAAATACAACATCCAACACTTCCACATATAAAGACTGTTGATTTATGTGAAATATATGGACCGGCTAAAAGTGAAGATGCAACTTTACAAAATGCAGTTGTATTTGGACAAGGACAGCTTGATAGATCACCATGTGGAACTGGAACAAGTGCTAAAATGGCAACACTTTATGCAAAAGGTCTATTAAAAATGAATGAAGACTTTATATATGAAAGTATTCTTCAGACAAAATTTAGAGGAAGAGTATTAGAAGAAACTAAAGTTGGAGAGTTTGATGCTATAATTCCTGAAATAACAGGATCAGCATATATAACAGGTCATAACCAATTCTTTATAGATCCAGAAGATCCAGTTAAATATGGTTTTATTTTAAAGTAAGAAAAAATAAAGAAAGTGGGAGGCTGTGAAATGATAAAAGTAGTATTTGGATTATTATTAGTTTTAGTTTTGTATTTTTCATTCCTATTTTTTACAGACTACGCGAAGGCGGCTAAAGAAGGTAGACTTGAAAAAACGAATTTTTTAGCTCTTGGTTTAGTAGGATTCGTTACAAACTTCTTTGATACATTAGGTATAGGAAGTTTCGCACCAACAACAGCATTGCTTAAAAACTTTAAGCTTTCAGAGGATAGAACATTACCAGGAACTCTTAATGCAGCATGTACTATACCAGTAGCAATAGAGGCACTTATATTCATAACAGTTATTAAAGTTGACCCAGTTACCCTTTTTGCAATGCTTGCAGCAGCAACTGTAGGTGCAATAGTGGGAGCTGGTATCGTATCAAAACTTGACGAAAAGAAAATACAGGTTGGTATGGGAATAGCACTACTTATAGTTGCGTTAATAATGCTTGCACAACAATTAAACCTAATGCCAGCAGGCGGTGCAGCTATAGGACTTACAGGAATAAAGCTTGCTATAGCAGTAGTTGCAAACTTCATACTTGGAGCTCTTATGACTCTTGGAATAGGATTATATGCACCATGTATGGCACTTGTATTTGCACTTGGACTTAGTCCAAAAATAGCATTTCCAATAATGATGGGTTCTTGCGCATTTTTAATGCCAGCAGCATCAGCTAAGTTTGTCAAAGAAGGAGCTTATGATAGAAAAGCTTCTATGGCAATAACTATTTTTGGTAGTATAGGGGTTTTCATAGCAGCATATATAGTTAAAGAATTACCTCTTAATATTTTAAAGTGGTTAGTATTAGTAGTTATAATCTATACATCAGTGATGATGTTTAAATCAGCAGCTAAAGCAAAAAAGGTTGCATAATAAAGTTAAAAAATTAACAAAATAAGTAAAAACCTTCATAATATCCAAATTATGAAGGTTTTTTACTTTTAGATTAAAATGAATATTTTTGCATAAATTATTAATAAATATAGATTTATTAATAAATAAGATATATAATAAGATAAATTTATTTTAATTATAGGTAGGTATAA
Source organism: uncultured Clostridium sp. (assembly GCA_964554365.1). Classification (GTDB taxonomy): domain Bacteria; phylum Bacillota; class Clostridia; order Clostridiales; family Clostridiaceae; genus Clostridium_AM. Next base: position 2,523 of record CAZKOJ010000144.1, read on the forward strand.
AAGTACTAAAAAATAATGTTTAAGGAAGGGATGATTTAAATGATAAAAATTTTGCAAGGTTTATTAGTAGTTCTAACACTTTATTTTGCCTCTGTATTTTTTCATGATTATGCAAAATCTGTTAAAGCTAAAAAAACAGATAATAGTAAATTCTTAATATTCGGAGGTATAGGATTTTTAGTGAATTTTCTTGATACTTTAGGAATAGGAAGTTTTGCTATATTTACATCTATATTAAAGAACTTTAAACTTACAGAGGACAGAGTTATCCCCGGAACCTTAAATGTTGCATGTACAATACCTATAGTTGTGGAAGCTTTTGTTTTTATTACTGTTATTAAAGTTGAACCTGTTACCCTTATTTCAATGATTGTAGCAGCAACCATAGGTGCTATATTTGGAGCTGGAATTGTATCTAAATTAGACGAGAAAAAGATACAAGTTGGAATGGGAATTGCACTTGTATTAGTAGCAGGTATTATGTTAGCAGGGCAGTTAAATATAATGCCTTTAGGAGGAAAAGCTATAGGACTTACAGGTACAAAACTTGTTATTGCAGTATCAGGTAATTTTATACTTGGAGCGCTTATGACTCTCGGAATAGGCTTATATGCACCATGTATGGCACTTGTTTATGCACTTGGTATGAGCCCTAGGGTTGCATTCCCAATAATGATGGCATCCTGTGCATTTTTAATGCCAGCAGCATCAGCTAGATTTGTGAAAGAGGATGCATATGATAAAAAAATACCATTGCCTGTAATAATATTTGGTAGTGTAGGGGTTCTTATAGCAGCTTATATAGTTAAAGAATTACCACTAAATTTATTAAAATGGATGGTAATAGTAGTTATAACATATACTTCTGTTATAATGTTTAAATCTTCATTAAAAAAAGTACAAAATAAAGTAGAAGATAATTTGGAAGATAGTTTGGCTGAATAAGCCAAATTATCTTTTTTATTTTAGTTATGGCATAAAGTCATTTTTTATGGAGAAACTAATTATGAAAATGTATTTTTGGTCAAAAATATAGTAAAGAGAAAAGAAAAAGGAAGGGATAAATGTGAATAAAGTAGAAAGAATGGATTTGCAACATGAATTTAAAAAGAAACATAATAAACCAGGAAGCCCTCCTACACCTGATAAAGAAGGAAAGATAATTAGAGCATGCAAAAAAATGGTACGTACAACAGATTAGGGCCGAAAGGCTCTTTTTATTATTTTAATTTTAAAGAATATAAATTGATTATTTATGCATAATTAATGAACTAATATATAGTATAATATATGTATATTAAAGTTTTATGTATTGGAATTAACAAGCAAATGTTAACATGGGATTTAACCATAAAAAATTTAAGAAGAAAGTTATTATGTTACTAAGGTGAAGATAAAATGAAAAAATTAAACAGAAATTTTTATAACAGAGATACTCTTATAGTTGCAAAAGAACTTTTAGGAAAAGTTTTAGTACATGAAGTAAATGGTATGAGGATATCAGCTAGAATAGTGGAAGTAGAGGCATATATGGGAACTGCAGATAAAGCTGCTCATTCTTATGGGGGGAAGAGAACACCAAGAGTAGAACCTATGTATGGAATGGCAGGGTTTGCTTATGTTTATTTTATATACGGTATGTACTATTGCTTTAATGTAGTTACACAAGAAGAAGGAAGAGCAGAAGCAGTTTTAATTAGAGCTTTAGAGCCCATAGAAGGATTAGACAGTATGATTTATAACAGATTTAAAAAAAAATATGAAGATTTAAATAGATACCAAATAAAAAATTTAGTAAATGGTCCAGGAAAATTGTGTAATGCAATGCTTATTGATAAAACATTAAATAAGGAAGATTTATGTGGAAATAGGTTATATATAGTGGAAGGTGAAGATAGTAATTTTACTATAAAAAGTGCCAAGAGAGTAGGAATAGATTATGCAGAGGAAGCAAAGGATTATTTATGGAGATTTTATATAGAGGGAAATCCTAATGTATCTATAAAATAACTTTTGAAAAGGAAGCTTCATATATGAATTATGTATATATATTAGAATGTGTCGATGGAACACTATATACTGGATACACTAATAATTTAGATAAAAGGATAAAAGTGCACAATAAAGGTAAGGGTGCTAAATATACAAGAGCAAGATTACCTGTAAAATTAGTTTACTACGAGGAGCTCACAACAAAAAGCCAGGCTTTAAAGAGAGAGTATGCTATAAAGTCTATGAATAGGCAAGATAAAATAAAACTTATTAATAGCATAAAAATAATGTATAAGGTGGTTTGAAAAATGAGAAACATGAGGAAAATTGAAAGAAAAATGGACAACAATAAAGCACTAAAACTATTGAAAGCTGGTGAATATGGTATACTATCTACTTGTGGAGAAGATAATCAACCTTATGGAATACCGCTAAATTATGTGGTTTTTGACAATAAAATATATTTCCATTGTGCTAATGTAGGAAGTAAATTAGATAACATACATTACAACAATAAAGTGTGTTTTACTGTTATACCACACACTGAACTTATGCCTGAAAAATTTAGCACAAAATATGAAAGTGTTGTAGTAATGGGTGAAGCTAGTCTAGTTAGAGAAGAAGAAAAATTGAAACCACTTATGGAGTTTATAAAAAAATATAGTCCTAAATTTTTAAAAGAAGGACAAGAATATATAGATAGAGCTAAGAGTAAAGTTACTTTAATAGAAATGAATGTAGAAAATATTTCGGGAAAAGAAAGATATTAATTATTTTATATATAAGAATAAATTTTTTCACAATTATATAAAGTGACACATATTATACAATATAGTAAGCATTATTTGGAGTGAAGGTTATTGTTATATGCATTGATTCTTGCAGGTGGTAAAGGAACAAGATTATTCCCACTTTCCAGGTCTAAAAATCCAAAGCAGTTTTTAAAAGTTATAAATAATAAGAGTTTTTTAAGGAATACTGTAGATAGAATAATGCCATTAGTAAACAAAGAAAATATATATGTGGTTACTAATGAAGAATATATAGATAAGGTATATGAAGAATTATCAGATATAAATAAGGATAATATATTTGTGGAACCTGAAAATAAGGAAACAGCCACTTGTATTGGTCTTTCTGCAGTAAAACTATTAAAAAAAGATAAAGATGCTGCTATGATAATTTTGCCATCAGATCATTATATTGAAAATGAAGAATTATTTATAAATACAGTTTCACAAGCTGTAGAAACTGCTGAAAATAAAAGGGGATTAGTAACCATAGGCGTAAAGCCTACAAGGCCAGAAACTGGCTATGGATATATAGAAATGGGAGATCGAATGGATGGAGACATTGCAAGATTTAAAGTAGAAAGGTTTTTAGAAAAACCTAATGTAGAAGTTGCAAAAGATCTACTTATGAAGGGAACATATCTGTGGAATAGTGGCATGTTTGTATGGAGAGCAGATGTATTCTTAAGGGAGATGCAAAAATATCTTCCTAAAATGTATAAAGTTATGATGACTATATATGAAGAGCTTGATAAAAACAAGGAAGAACAGGTTGTAAAAGAACAATATAAATTAATAGATGGAATTTCAGTGGACTTTGGTATAATGCAAAAAACTAGAAAGGCTTATGTAATAAAAAGTGAATTTGTGTGGGATGATATAGGTACTTTTGCAGCACTAGGAAGATTTTTAAAACAGTATAGAGGAAATAATATGACGGGAAATACATTTATAGAATCTAGTGAAAATTGTATTATATTCGGTAAAGATAAATTAATTATAGCTTTTGGAGTTAAGGATTTAGTAATAGTAGATACAGGAGATGTAGTTTTAGTAATGGATAGAAACAAAGATCAAGAAATAAAGTATCTTGTAAATTTACTAAAAAACCAAGAAAATATGGACCAATATTTATAAGTGTAAAAATGCCAGCAATAATTTGCTGGCATTTTTACACTTATAAATACTACTCTACTATTATTAATTCTTTGTCATATTTATTAAGAATTTCACAACCATCTTCAGTTACTAAAACTAAGTCTTCTATTCTAACTCCAACTTCGCCTGATAGATAGATACCAGGTTCTACGGAGAATATCTGACCTGGGTGAACCTTATCAGTATTTGCTGAAGAAACATCACCGAAATCATGTACATCTATACCTATTGAGTGACCAGTTCTGTGAGTAAAGTATTTTCCATAGCCGTGAGCTTCAATATGATCTCTAGCGGCTGCATCAATATCACAGAATCTTACGCCAGGCTTAATCATGTCTATAGCTCTCTTATTAGCCTCTAAAACTATGTTAAATACTTCTTTACTTTTATCTGAAGCATATTTATAAAATACTGTTCTAGTCATATCAGAACAATAAGAATTTTTTCTGCATCCTATATCTATAATTACGCTGTCGCCTTCTTTAACTGTTGAATTGTCTGCATCATGATGTGGGTCAGCTCCATTTGCTCCATAAGCTATAATAGGATCGAAAGAATGTCCTTCAGCACCTAGTTCTTCATAAATGCTTAATAAAAGTTGTCCCATTTTCTTTTCAGAATGCTTTTCAGGAATAAGTTTAATTATTCTATCTACTGCGATATCGTTTACTCTTGAAGCCTCTCTCATAAGATCCTTTTCTTTTTCATCTTTACACATTCTAACTCTGTCTAAAATTGCAGAGCCGTTAACAAAAGTGCTTCCACCTTTTAGTTCCATGAGCCTTAATAGGAAACGAGCTGGCCAATTTTTATCAACACCCATTGGCTTTTCTTTATTTACGTATTTTGAAACTATTTGAACTGCATCTTGAGTATCGCTGAACCATACTTTTTCTACACCTAAATCTTCATGCACAGGAAATAATTCGTTTATGAATAATTTATGATTACCATTAACATTAATATAAAGAGCTAGCATTCTTTCACCAGGATGAATCCATTTTCCTGTTAAATAGAAGATAGCAGCTGGATCAGATAGCAACATTTGAGGTGTTTTTTTGTCATCCATCTCTTTTAATACTTTATTAAGTCTTTGCTGATTCATAAAATAGTTCCTCCCTTAATATTATATTTTTACATCTTTAATTATGAGTCAAAGAAAGAAAAATTGCAAACCAAGTATAGTTACTATTATAGCGTAAATTTACAATAAGTTGAATTTAAGGATTCACATATTTTTTATTTAATATAATATTTTGGTTAAATAATGTATCTACATATGATAGAATATAAAATAACGTTTTTAGGAAAGGATGTTTAGAATGACTAAAGGGCTTAAAGCAGACCTGAGTTTACTTCTTGTTACTGTGGTATGGGGAGCAAGTTTCCCTATTATGAGTGTAGTACTTAAGTACATACCTCCATATTCATTAGTAGCTTTAAGATATTTTTTGTCAGGAATAATACTTGCTATTATATTCCACAAGAAATTTAAAAATATTAATGGACAAACTATAAAAGCAGGAATAATTATAGGTATTTCATTATTTATAGGATGTGCATTACAGTTTGTAGGACTACTTTATACAACTCCCAGCAAATCAGGATTTATTACAGGACTCAATGTAGCTGTAGTACCTATTGTACTGGCGATAATGTATAAAAAACTACCTGAGCTTAAAACAGTGGTAGGAGTAATTTTGTCCATAATAGGACTTGGTATTATGTCTATTAATGGTAAAATGGGAATAAATTTTGGCGATATTCTTACATTGATAAGTGCAATAGCTTTTGGAGGTCAAATAATACTTGTAGATATATACGTTAAAAATGTAGATGTAATGATTTTAACTTGTATTGAACTTTTAACAGTAGGCATATTAGGTTTTATACCTGCTATAGGAGTGGAGAAATTAAATGTTATATTAAATCCAGTGTCTATAGGTGCATTAATATTTATGATTTTATTTTGTACTATAATAGCCTTTACAGTGCAAAATAAAATGCAACCTTATACAGACCCTACCCATGCTGCCATAATATTTTTAGCAGAACCTGTTTTTAGTGCTATATTCTCAATGCTTATAGGAGATAAACTTACAGGAAGAACTTTACTTGGATGTGCTTTTATTTTTGTGGGTATGATTGCAATTAATGTAAACAATAATAGTGTAGGAAGTACTCTAGAAAAGCCAAAATAAAATCTTGTGTGATTATATACACGAGATATATACAGGAGATTGATATTTATGAAAATACTTTATTATGATTGTTTTTCAGGTATAAGTGGAGATATGAATTTAGGAGCTCTAATTGACGTGGGCGTTGATAAAAATTATCTTTTAGAAGAACTTTTAAAATTACATATTAATGACTACAAAATAGAAATAGCTAAGGACAGCAGAAAAGGAATTTATGGAACTAAAGTAGATGTAATTTTAAATAATAACCACGTTCATCAGCATTTGCATAAGCATAATCATGATCATGTTCAAATACAAAAAATACATCATCATAGAAATTTAAAGGATATAGAAAGTATAATTAAGTCCAGCACTTTAAAAGAAAATGTTAAACAAGTTAGTTTAGGTATGTTTAAAAGAGTAGCAGAGGCAGAGGCTAAAGTTCATAATAAACCTATAGAAGAAGTACATTTTCATGAAGTGGGAGCAGTGGATTCTATAATAGATATTGTAGGTGCTGCAATTTGCTTAGATTTTTTGAAAGTAGATAAAATTAAGGCATCTACAATAGAGGTAGGGTCTGGATTTGTAAAATGTGCACATGGAACTCTCCCAGTGCCAGCGCCTGCTACATCAGAAATATTAAAGTGTATACCAATAAGATCCCAAATATCCTTTGAAGCAACAACACCAACGGGAGCAGCTATTTTAGCTTGTTGCGTAGAAGAATTTACAGATAAAAAAAGTTTTAAAATAAATAAAATAGGGTATGGCATTGGAAATAAGGATACTGGAGATGTTCCTAATGTTTTAAGAGTATTTATAGGTGAGGAAGATGAAAACTGTAGTGATAAATACCAAGAGACTATAAATGGGGAGGAAGGCGACTGCATAACAGATGAAGCTTACGTAATAGAATGTAATATAGATGATATGAATCCTGAACTATATGAGTATGTTATAGAGAGTCTTTTTAAAGAAGGTGCATTAGATGTATATATGACTCCTATAATTATGAAAAAACAAAGACCGGGCATCAAATTAAATGTGTTGTGTAAAAGTGAGGAACAAAATGAAATTAAAGATATAATATTAACCCATACCACTACATTAGGGTTTAGACAATATAAGGTGAAAAGGAATATGTTAAAAAGAGAGTTCCACAGGGTGAATACAAAATATGGAGAGATTACTGTAAAGAGTGGCTACTATAAGGGAAAAAGCATAAAGAGTAAGCCAGAATATGAAGAGTGTAAAAAGATAGCTTTGGAAAATGATATAAGCATAGCAGAGGTATATAAGGAAATACTTTCTAAGATTTAAAATGAAGGAGATTTTTATGATAAAAGATATAAAATATGAAAATCTGATGAATTACTTAAAAAAATTAGGCAGTGTGGTTATTGCTTTTTCTGGTGGAGTAGATAGTACCTTTCTTCTTAAAGCTGCAAAGGATGCATTAAATGATAAAGTTTTAGCAGTAACAATAGTATCACCATACGTGCCTAAATGGGAAGTACAAGAGGCTAAAGAGTTAATTAAGGAGTTAGATGTAAAGCACCAAGTATTAGAAGTACCTATAATATTAGATGATATAAAGAACAACCCAGATAATAGATGTTATTTATGCAAAAAATTTATATTTAATAAAATAATAGAAATAAAAAATGAAAAAGTATTTAATTATGTTATAGATGGAACAAATCTTGATGATACAAAAGATTATAGACCTGGTATGAAAGCGTTAAAAGAGCTTAATGTTGTAAGTCCATTATTAGAAAATAAAATAACTAAGGAAGATATAAGGAGATTATCAAAGGAATTGGGGTTAGGTACCTGGAACAAACCTGCTTATGCGTGCTTACTATCAAGGATTCCATATAATAATGAAATAAAAATAGAAGATTTAAGAAAAATTGAAAATGCAGAATTATATTTAATGGACATTGGATTTAGAGGTGTAAGAGTAAGAAATCATGGTGATTTAGCAAGAATTGAACTGCAACGACAAGATAGAGAGAAAATCTTTAATGAAGATTTAATGGATAAGATAGGTGATAAATTTAAAAAATTAGGTTTTAAATATGTTACATTAGATTTGCAAGGATATAAAATGGGGAGTTTGAATAAATAATTGATAAATAAAAAGCCTTAATAATTAATTTAATAGAAAAAATTAATTATTAAGGTGATAGAATCAAAAAATAATACGCTAGAGAACATGTGAAAAGGGTGATGGTATGGATTTAGAAGAAACTAGAGGTTTGCTAGAAGGTATAAAAAATGGAACTATAGATATAGATGAAGGATTAGAAAAGTTACAGGATTTACCCTTTAAAGATTTAGGATATGCTAAAATCGATAATCATAGAGAACTTAGAGTTGGATATCCAGAGATTATATATGGAGAAGGAAAAACCATTGAACAAATAAAAGGTATAGTAGAGTTTATGCTTACAAAAGGGAATAATATATTAGTAACTAGAGCTTCAGAAGAGGCTTATGATGCTGTAAAAACCATATGTCCTGAAGTCAAGTATAGTAAAGAAGCAAGAACTATAACTATAAAAAGTAAGGAGTCAAAAATTAGCAATACTTATATAGCGGTAGTCACTGCTGGAACTTCAGATATACCCGTAGCAGAAGAAGCAGCAATAACTGCAGAGATATTCGGAAATAAAGTGGAAAGAATATATGATGTGGGGGTGGCAGGTATACATAGATTGTTTTGTAGATTAGATCTAATAAGAGAAGCAAAAATAATCATTGTAGCAGCAGGTATGGAAGGGGCTTTAGCCAGCGTTATAGGAGGGCTTGTTAATAAACCTATAATTGCAGTACCTACTAGTGTTGGTTATGGAGCTAGTTTTGGTGGACTCTCTGCATTATTATGTATGCTAAATAGTTGTGCTAGTGGTGTAAGCGTAGTAAATATAGATAATGGGTTTGGAGCAGGATATTTAGCAAGTATGATAAATAAATTATAAGATTTAATTTTTAAAATTAAAAGGCATATATTGTATTTATAATTTTTGACTTAATTAAGTCAATCTATTATAAATATGGT
>CAZKOJ010000145.1:0-11672 GCA_964554365.1 uncultured Clostridium sp.
GATTTAGGAACTACAAATTCAGCAGTTGCATGTTTAAGGAGGGGAAAGGTTCAGATTGTTTCTATAGATGGAAAGAATACAATACCATCAGTGGTGTCTGTTAGAAATGATGAAATAATTGTGGGACATCAAGCGAAGTCTAGACTTTCAATTGATCCAAAAAATTCAATAGCATCAACTAAGAGAGATGTTGGAAAAGATGTACATTATAATTTGGGCGGAAACATTTTTACGCCTGAAGATGTGGCATATAATATATTAAAAACAATTAAAGTGAAGGCAAGCGAAGCTTTAGAAGAAGAAATAGAAGAAGCAGTGGTAACAGTTCCTGCTTATTTTACTTCAGAACAAAGAAAAATTACTAAATCTGCAGCAGAAAGAGCAGGGTTAAAGGTTTTAAGATTAATTCCAGAACCAACAGCAGCAGCTTTAGATTATGGTATTGATCAAAACAAAAATCAAACTTTAATGGTATATGACTTAGGAGGGGGAACCTTTGATATATCGATAATGCAAGTAAAGGGAAATGATTTTGAAATATTGGCTGTTGATGGGGATGCTAGGCTTGGTGGAGATGACTTTGATGAAATAATTTGTAATTTACTACTTAAACAAATAAACAGGGATTTACATCTTGCTATCACCTTAGAAAAAGAAAGAAAATATATATCAGCTATAACCAAAATAAAGGAAGCAGCAGAGAAAGCGAAAATAGATTTATCAGAAATGGAACAAGTAGAAATAATAATACCTAATTTAATTGATGATTATTGCTTAGAAAAGACAATAACACGAAATGAATTCAATGAATTAGCTAAGCCCATAATTGATAAAACCATAGATAAAATGAATAAAGCAATGCAAAGTATAAACTATACTGAAGATGATATTGATAGAGTAATTTTAGTAGGTGGTTCAACTAAAATGCCAATAGTTAAAGAAGTTGTTAAAAATAGAATTAAGGAACCTTATATGGCATCTAATGTGGACGAAGTAGTTGCAAGAGGAGCAGCACTTATGGCAACTTCACTTGCTGCACCTGATTATCAAGAAAAAAGTGGAATAGATTTATCTAAGAAGATTGTTGTAAAAGAAAGAACGGTCTTTACATATGGTGTTGATATGCTAAACAATCAAAATAATTTGATATTTGAGCCAATAGTGAAAAAGGGAACTCTTCTTCCAGCAACAAATGGTGTTGTTGGAGCTACATCAAGACCATATCAAACTAGTGTTTTAATAAATGTATATAGAGGAGACAGTGCAGTACCTAGCAATAATGAATATCTGGGAGAATTATCTCTTGACATAATTAATCCAGTAAATGATCAAATACCAATATTGGCTTTATTTGAAATTGATGAAAATATGATAATTAGATTTAGAAGTGTGCAAATTCCTACGCGTCAAGAATTTATAGAACTTATAGAAAACAATGATATAAAGAAATTAAAGTCCTATTTAGATAGAGGAAAACTTTATGCAACAGAAGTTGTTATTGATACTCAAGATAGGGGGAAGTAAAAAATGAGTGTAATATTGTCCAAAAGTTCATATGTCATAGGTATAGATTTAGGAACATCAACAAGTATAGCAGCAGTTTTTACAAAAGGTAAAAGTAGAGTAATTAAAATAGAAGGTAATGATTATATACCATCGGTAGTTTCATTTTTAGACAAGGACACTAAATTAGTAGGTATGCAAGCAAAGGGAAGAATGATGATAGACCCTACAAATACAGTTGCGTCTATTAAAAGGCATATGGGTGAAGACGGATATAAAGTTAAGATAAATGATACGGAATATACGCCAGAAGAAATATCAGCAGAAATATTACGTAAAATAGTTGAATCTACTAAGGAGCAAGACAATTTTCAAACATTAGGTGAAATTGCTAATGCAGTAATTTGTATACCTGCTAATTTTACTGATAATGCAAAGCAAGCAACTTTAAAGGCAGCTGAAATGGCAAATTTAAATGTGCTTTATTTGTTAGAAGAACCAATTGCAGCAGCTATAATGTATGGATTTAATACAACTAAAAGTCAAAAAATATTAGTTTATGACTTAGGTGGAGGAACTTTTGATGTTTGTATATTAGATGCTAATACAAGTGAAAATGGAAATGCAAGCTATGATATTTTAGCTAAAGAAGGGATAAATCAACTTGGAGGAGATGATTTTGATCAAAAGCTAATGGAAATGATTAATGCTAAATTTCTAGAAGAAAATAATATTGATATTTTAGATACAACTAAAGATCAAGGAATAAGCAAAAAGAAAATAAAACAAGCTATTCAAAAACTAAAAGAAAGTGCTGAAAAGGCGAAAATAGAATTAAGCGAAAATGATACTACTAATGTATTGATTCCTAATATTATTCAAAATGAAGAAGGAAATTTATTAAGTGTTGATATAGAGATTACAAAAGAAGAATTTAATTCTGCAATAGACATATTAATTGATAAGACAGAAGAAACTGTAAGGCGTGCTTTAGAAAATGCTAAATTAACAGTGGAAGATATTGATAAGATTATTTTAGTTGGAGGCTCAACTTTAGTTCCTAGAATTAAAGAAAAGGTAAAAGATATTTTTGGCATTGAGCCTTATAGCAACTTTAATCCAAGAACTATAGTATCAGAAGGTGCTGCTATATTTGGAGCTACTTTGTCAGTTCCATCAGATTGTGTGAAAAATGATGAAGTTAAGCCAGATGGAGATATAAATATATCTCAAATAGTAACTCACAACTTAGGCATCATGATTTCTGGAATGAGATTTTCAAAGCTAATAGAAAAAGGCATAGAAATACCTAAGGGAGAGGTAATAAGCGAGGAAAAGGAATATTCAACTCAATCTGATAATCAAACAGAGTTAAATCTATTGATTTATCAATGCGATGAAGATGTGGAATTTATTAATGAAAAGAATTTAGACGGTAATGATAAGGCTGTTTGTATAGGAGAATTTAAATTAACTAATATACCATCTAAGCTAAAAGGAGAAGAAAAAATAGTTGTGAAATTTGAAGTTAACGAGGAAAATATAGTTAATGTAATAGCAACATGTATTAGTAATGGTAGTGAGAATAAGGTTACATTAGATGTAAATAGGCTTTAATGGGAGGTAATATAGATGAGTGATATCAAAGATAATGATATTAATGAAAATAAATCAAATGAGATTAACATAGAAAATAACTGCGATTTAGAGAATGAAGTTAAAGATGTAGAAGCAGAAGAGAAAATGGAATGCGTAATTAATGAATCAAAAGAAAATGTAATTAATGAACAATTAAGTGAAGATAATCTCATAGATAAATATAAATATCAAATTGAAGAAGATAATTTGGTTTATGAAAGAAATTTGCTAACGTATAAGGATTGGGTTCTAAAAGGAAAAGAATTGGTATTAAAATCAATGAAAACTTTTGATAAAATAAATGTTATTGTTGAGAAGTTTAATGAAGAAATATCAAAAAAATTAGAAGTATTAAATTCTGAAGACAAAAGGCTTATTGAAAATAGGATAAAAGGGATTAACATGATTAATAAAATGAGCAAGAATTCTATAAACAATAGCTTAAGGAAATTATCAAATATGGAAGAAGTGGATTTTAGCAATATAAAGATTGTTAACGAATTTGATAATAAAAATGAAGATGAGATACGGATGATTTTAAATCAAAACTATAGCAATATATCACATGTAGAATCAGAAAAATTAAATTTGATAAGTAAATATTCTAATTTTATAGAAGGAAGTTTGTTTCCTATTATAGATGGAGTTGAGTCTGGAATTAGTTTCGTTAAAAGTTCAACTAATGAAATTATAGGAAATGAAATATTACCAATATATATGGAACTGAAAAAATGCTTTAGTGAATTATTAGCTAGTATAAATGTAAATAAAATAGAAATTGAAATTAAAACAAAAATAGATTTTTCTTATACTGAAGTGTTGGATATTCAAGAAACGGAAGAGGATAATTTAGATGAAACAATTGAAAGCGTAGTTAGAAATGGTTATGAATATTCAAAAGACATTTATGGGGTAGGTCATAATCATATTATACGTCAGGCTCAAATTGTAGCATACAAGGTATATTCAAAGAAATAAAAAATTGACAATACATTTAAATGGCAAATATAAAAATAGGTGGGGATAAGATGAAATATGATGCTCAAAATTCACCAGTAATAGGTATTGATTTAGGTACAACTTATAGTTCAGTCGCAAGATGGACAGGCAAAGATGCGGATGTTTATAGTCCAAAAGGTGAAAGATGTTTAAGATCAGTAGTTTATTATGATGAAAAAAATGATAAATATATATATGGGAATGCTGCTTTTATGAATGGAATTTTAAATCCAGACAATGTAATTGTTGGTGTTAAGAGACTAATGGATGATAATAATATTAGGATAAAGTTAGGTTCGAAGGTACATTCTCCAGTAGAAATATCATCAATGATATTGAAGAATATTTATGATAGTATACAAAATATGTTTCCAAGTGGAGTATACAATGCATCAGGAATCGTAGTTACTGTACCATATTATTTTAAGGCACATCAATTTCAAAATACAGCAGAAGCTGCTAAAATGGCAGGATTAAATTTAACAGGAATAATACAAGAACCAATAGCAGCAGCTTTTGCATATGGGCTTCATCATTCTGAAGCAGACAAGGTTAGAGATGAGAATATCTTAGTTTTTGATTTAGGTGGAGGAACTTTCGATTTAACAATTATTAATATAAAGGAAACAAAAACTGATCTTTTATTTGACGTGATTGGAATTGGTGGAGATGATAGATTAGGTGGATTAGATTTTGATAAGGCATTTATGGATTATATAATTGAAAAAGAAAGAATTGACTTTGAAAGTGTAAAATCAGAAAAACTTAGAAAAGTAGGAAAACAAAAATTATTAGATATGGTAATAAAGAGTAAGGAAATGCTGAGTGCTACAGATAGTGCATATATAGCTGTTCCTGATGTTATTCCAGGGTTGCATATAGATACAGAATATACAAGGGGCGACTTTGAAAAATCAATTAAAGGTTATTTAGAAAAAATAAGAAAGATAACAAAAGATACTATGGTCAATGCGGGAGTTAAAGCTAGCGATATTAACAAAGTAATAAAGGTTGGTGGCTCAAGCAAAATTTCTATTATGGATGATATAATAAAAGAAGAATGTGGGGATGGAAAAACTTATTCAGATATAGATCCAAGCCTTTGTATTGCACAAGGTGCATCTATATATGCTGCTTATTTATCTAAGCACTTAGATTTTAATAAAAATATTAAGATAGACACAGCTGTAGCTCATTCATTAGGTGTTGAAGATGGAGACGGAAAATTTATTGCATTAATTGAACAAAATCAAAAAACGCCAGCCAAAGAAACTTTAACATTTACAACTGATGAAGATAATCAAACAGAAATTGATGTAGAAGTTTATCAAGGAACTGAAACTAATGCAACAGATAATGCACATGTAGGGACTGTCAGGGTAACAGGATTAAAGCCATTTCCTAAGTACCAGCTAGAAATTATGATAACATTTGAAGTTGGAAGTTCTCAGGAAGTTAAAGTTACAATTCAAGAAGAACTTAGTGGAATAAATAAAACAGAAGTGTTGAAATTAGTATAATATTACAAAATTTGAATAAATATAAAAAGAGGTTATCGCACAAGAATTTTTAAAATCTATACGATAACTCTCTTGACAAACACCGTATATGTCTAAAATCACTATTTTATCTATGGTTTCAGCCAATTGCTTATACATAGCAAATATATATTGCTTTTCTGGTGTGGTGTGACTATTAACAAACTTATCTATAATTCTTTCATCAGAGAGGTCATTATAGAATAGTAGGAGTACAATTATGTGGTATCCTGAAAACATTTATAAACGTTGAAAATTAGCAACCTAATAAATGTAAAAAAACAACTCTACCTGTACTGAGAGTATAGACGTTTTTCCACTAAATACAATTATGAGGTATACTGAGTAATGTATAATGCACATAAAAATGCATACATATGCATATTTCTATTTATTAATTTGTTTTTCAGTTGTATACACTTAAGAATGCGAAGTCTTTATATTCTTTTTCTGTTCTACCTATAAATTTCTTTACTGCAACTTTCATATTGTCATATACCATAGTTCTATATATACCTTGAATTTTTTCAAAGAATAATGCATGTGACTCTAAAAAACAATTGGTGTTATGTTTTGGAAACAGCTTTGCATATCTATAATTGCCATGTGCGGTAATAAATACAGCCATCTGGTACTCTCTTAAAATATTATTATCTGTGTATAATTTCACAGTACCCTAATCAAATTCACAGCAGTCACCTAACTCATACTCCTGATTTATATAAGCCTCTCGGCCTTTTCTTTCAATGGTATTAACTGCTTGAGCTACAGTTGTATATCCTATTTCTATACAATCAGATAGTAAAGATTCATAGTAATAATCTGTGTTAGTGTTATTGTTCGATATTGAATTAGATGTAATTGAATATATCCAGGGTATAGTTTTAACAGAAAATTATAACTTATTTTATTGACTGTTTTTAAGTGTGTGTACAAAAAAATTATATTTAATAGTTAAAAAAATAAGTTGTATCTTAAAGTTCACTTAGAATCAAGGATTAGATATAAATAGAGAAAGTACAGCAATCAAGAAATATAAGGAATTATGGTAAAAAACTGCATTATTGAAATAAAACTGGTTGAATTATTAAAAAATATGTGATATATTATCAGTAATTGGTCATACCAATATATCATCATACCAATAATTCTCCTGTAAAAGAGGCGATTTTTTGAAACATTTAAAACAATTAATGATTATTTTAGTAGCATATTTATTAGGGATGATCCTACAAATAATTTCTTTTTTTCTAGCGCCTGCAACTGTGGCGTTAGCGTTACCACTATATAAAAAGTTTTCTTTATTTAAGAAAAATGCTTTACCTATTTTATCGGGCATTTTATGCGGTGATGCTTCTGGAATTGTATCTATAATTATACTAGCATTTCGGCTGAACTTACAAAATCATTACTACCTAAATCTATTACAACACCTATAGGAATGGAATTATCTAAGCAATTAGGAGGTATTCCTTCTATAACTGTAGTTGCTATTATAATTACTGGCATATTAGGGTCTATTATTGGGCCATTTTTATATAAAACATTAAAAATAAATGACAAAGTAGCTATGGGAATTGCTATGGGTAATGCATCTCATGCTGTTGGAACAGCTAAAGCTATGGAAATAGGTGAAAATGAAGGAGCTATGAGTAGTTTGACTATTGCAATTTCTGGAATTGTAACAGTAATTTTGGCACCAGTATTGTTTAATTAAATTATCTATGGAGGTGTTATTATGATTGATAATAAAAATAATTCAAAGAAAAGTATAGGGACATTTAATAAGTTATTTAACTCTATTGATAATTTATTAATTGAAGAAAGGGAGCAGAAATTAAAATTAAAATTAGGTAAAGAAATAAAAAACAGTATATTTACTGATGAAATTGTAGAGAAACT
Source organism: uncultured Clostridium sp. (assembly GCA_964554365.1). Taxonomy (GTDB): domain Bacteria; phylum Bacillota; class Clostridia; order Clostridiales; family Clostridiaceae; genus Clostridium_AM. The sequence continues at coordinate 7,581 of CAZKOJ010000145.1, forward strand.
TAATGAAAATGATTTTTCAGGTTTAATTGATGAAGAAAACAATAGGGAAAGACTTTTTTACAGCATATTTCCCATATTTGTGAAGAAAGGTAACAGTATTTTTAGATTATATAAACATAAAATTGAAGTTGACTTATCTGATGAAATGAGTGACAGATATATTTACATATTTTCCGATGGAAGGTTAACTTCAGGATTATTTCAATGTTTCAGTATTAGTGACGATGAATATGTCTATGGAATAAAAAGAATAATTGATACTATTCCACTTTTTAAAACTGCTATTATGAAAACTTTGGAAAATTTCAAGAATAATATTGAGGTACACAACAATAAAATAGAGAGTTCAAAAAATAGAGAACCATTAGCTGAAAAAAATTATAATGAATTACTTAGTTATTTATCAAAAAGCAAAGATATTAACTTTTGAGAGGAAGATGTAAATGTTAAGCCCTGTGAAAAGTACAAAAATATATGAAATGGTGATGGAACAAATAAAAGATATTGTTAAGAAAGGTGAACTAAAAAGTGGAGATAAGCTACCTCCTGAAAGATATTTATCTGAGAAACTTGAGGTTAGCAGATCATCTATTAGAGAAGCTTTAAAAACTTTGCAAATAGTTGGCCTTATTGAAACTAGGCATGGTGATGGAAATTTTATTAATGATAATTTTGAAAATAGTCTACTTGAACCTTTATCTATTGTTTTTATGCTTCTTGGAAGTAAAAGCAGTGATGTTCTTGAACTTAGAAAAATAATTGAACCAGAAACAGCAGCGCTTGCAGCAAGAAACATAACAAAGGAGCAGCTTAAAGAGTTAAGGGAAATAGCAGATGAATTAAATAATACCTCAGATGTTGAAACTTGTGCTTCATTAGATAAAAAATTTCACTACAAAATAGCGCAAGCTTCTGGTAATCATCTGATTTCAACTGTAATATTTTCCATATCATCTCTAATTGAAAAATATATTGAAAATTCAAAAGTTTATACTTTTAATAAAGAGTTAGTAAAAATTCACCATGAAGAAATATGCAGAGCTTTAGAAGCTCACGATGATGCTGCAGTAGCTACTGCTGTAAAAAAACATTTGGAATTATAAGACCCTGCTTAAGCATTAGCGTTAATTTAAGGATAATAAAATAAGGAGATGAATGTCATGATAATTGACAAAGTATTTTACAAAACACTATTCAAAAATTTATTTTCAGACACTTTTGAACTGAAACTTTGGGATGGTAGCTCAGAAATTTATGGAAAAGGAGAAGTTCAATTTAAAACAATTTTCAATGAAGCTATTCCTAAGGCAGATATTATTAAGGATCCTTCCTTAACTTTTGGTGAAGCTTATATGACCAAGAAGATAGACATTGAAGGAAGTGTTCAAAAGGTTATTGAGTCTTTATACAACAATAAAAAAAGCTTTTTAAGAAATAGTGATAAATATTCAAGTTTACTAAAGATGGCTACAAACAACATTAAAAATAGCAAAAAGAATATTGAATTTCATTATGATATTGGAAATGATTTTTATAAATTGTGGCTGGATGATACTATGACATATTCTTGTGGGTATTTTAAATCTAAAGATGATTCTTTAACTCAGGCACAAAAGAATAAAGTAGAACATATTCTTAAGAAACTAAATTTAAAAGAAGGAGAGACTTTACTTGATATAGGTTGTGGCTGGGGTGAACTTATTACTTCTGCAGCAAAAAAATATAATGTAAAGGCTATGGGCATAACTTTAAGTCCTGAACAATTAGCTAAAGTTAAGGAAAGAATAAAAAAGGAAGGATTAGAAGATCTAGTTGAAGTTCAACTTGTGGATTACAGGAAATTAAAGAATAGAACTTTTGATAAAATAGTTAGTGTCGGTATGCTTGAGCATGTAGGACAAGATCACCTTGCAGAGTATTTTTCAGCTGTGAACAATTTATTAAACGATAAGGGTATATCTTTGCTTCATTGTATAACAGCTACAGAGATTGGAGGAAATAATACATGGATTAATAAGTGTATTTTCCCAGGTGGATATGTACCAGCAGTTAAAGAATTAATTTACTGCATGTCAGATGAAAATTTTAATTTAATTGATGCAGAAAATTTAAGACTTCATTATGGAAGAACTTTAGAGCATTGGGCAAAGAATTTTGAAAATGCATTGCCTGAGATAAGAAAAACTAAGGATGAGACTTTTATAAGAATGTGGAGATTATATCTAAATGCTTGCGCAGCATCCTTTAATTGTGGGAATATAAGCATTCATCAATTCTTATTTAATAAAGGTGTAAATAATGATTTACCATGGACTAGAGATTATATGTACAAATAATTAAGTAATAGTATTTATGCAATCCGCAAGTGAAATTAGATATATATGGATTGATACCACAGGATTTATTATTAGATTATGTTGTTCAAGATTTTAGAATGGAATACAGAGTACATAAAGCAATTAAAATTTTATGAAGATATAATAACAGATATAATTTGTATTATAGTGATTATAAATTAAACTATTGAAATACAAAAATTATTGACATGAGGTATCTTAATGAAGAACTAAGGGATTACATTTAGCTTTTTCGGCTAATAGTGCTCGTTCTACTAGTTCTCCATTCTTTTCTGTCCACACTTCCAAAGCTACAATTTTTCTACTGTATACATCAACATAATTTTAGTATTGCGTAGCAAAAAATATCACATTCTGAATAATGTGATATTTTAAACTTATCAATATAAAAAAAATTATCAGCTATAAATTTTAAAGAATAATTTAACAGTAGATTTATGATGAATATATTACATCTGAACTAGTTGCTTTCCCAACTCAAATGCCTTTTTGCAATCTTGTGGAAATACTTCTTTCCTACGTTTTAATTTTTCACTAGCATCAAAAGCTGTTGCACCATATTTTTAATAGTATTTGGTGTTCGTCCACGAATTTCTAAATCTTTAATCATTTTGTCTATTTTTTGATACATTTTATCACTCCTATAAATGGTGTGTAAAATGTGAGAAGTGAAGCTTCCTTGAGAAAGAAACTTCACTTCTTATTTTTTTCATATAAATCTTAATTTAATCACTAAACGAAGCCGTCGCTTTTAGCGATTTAGTTCTTTAAAAAAATTGTGACTTAACGCAAATACACATTATGCTCATTAATTGTACAATATGTTATGAATAAAGTCCGCTTTCAGCGCTGTATACTTTTTTCTGTCAGACCCGAATTCTTTAGATAATTCCATTTTTAAATCTTCATATTGCTTTCTAATATTCATATTTTTATTTAATGTATCTCTAAACTTAATATAATTATTCCATTCATTATCATTATGTATAACCACATGAATATGATGCGTCCTTATATCATTATCAAAATCGCCACAGCAAAAAAATAGATGGCTTTCATTACCTTTTTCTTCTTTGTAAATATCCTTGTAAATAAAACAATTTTCCTCAAGAAGTGGAATTAATTTAAATACATCTTTGAAACATTGTACGCCAACTACAATATCAATTATGGGTTTAGCCTTTAGTCCAATTACCGCAGTACTGCCCACATGTTGAATGTCTGTGGCTTTATCTCCAAATAAATTTTTTAATATTTTGATAGTTTCTTTTGCATTTTCTTCCCATTGGGTAGAATGCGGTTCCAGCAAAACAGTTCCTCTTAATAAACCTATCATTTCACACCTCCAAATTGTATAAATAATTATTACTTCACAATATGAATAGATTTGTATTCGGAAGTTGAGCCGAAAAAAAGAACAGCTTGATTGATAAACCTAAATTTTGCTTTAATCTAAAAGCTGCTCAATTTCCGAAACAAATTGTAGAACGAATACCGCGAGGAAGTTACTATGGGATTCCAATCTCTCCCTTATCCCCTGAAAGCTATCGCTTTCTTACATTTTGACACAAAAATTGGAATATTATCTTAAAATACATTATAGTTTTTATCATTTTCTTTAATAAAAGATATACTTTCCCCCTCCCCATAGTTTAGTTCACTACATTCATTCACATTGACAAGTTTTAATTGAGGATTATTATAGTATTCTTTCTTTAAGTAGTATAAAAATTTT
>CAZKOJ010000146.1:0-11659 GCA_964554365.1 uncultured Clostridium sp.
TATTGAGGTTTATCTTTTGGAGTTTCTCTAAATTTAATATTAGCACGTCTTGCTTGATAGTCTTCAAAATTACTACAGCTTGATATTTCTACAAATCTATTATAACTTGGCATCCAAACTTCTATATCATACTTTAATGCTGCTGTAAAACCTAAGTCACCTTTACATATTCTAACTACTCTATATGGAATTCCTAATTTTTTCAAAACATCTTCTGCATCATTAGTTAGTTTTTCAAGCTCTTCATAAGATTGTTCAGGTTTTGTGAATTTAAGAAGTTCAACCTTATTAAATTGATGTTGTCTTACAAGTCCTCTTGTATCTCTTCCTGCTGAACCTGCTTCTGCTCTAAAGCATCCGCTATACGCAACATGTTTTATTGGTAAATCCTCTCCTTTTAAGACTTCATCTCTATAAAAATTAGTTACAGGAACTTCTGCTGTAGGTATTAAGAAAAAATCATTATTTGCAACTCTAAATGCATCTTCTTCAAACTTCGGTAACTGACCTGTTCCTATCATACTAGTTCTATTTACCATATAAGGTGGAAATAATTCCTCATAATCATGCTCCTCTGTGTGCATATCTAAGAAATATGTTATAATTGCTCTTTCAAGTTTAGCTCCTAGACCTCTATAAAAAGTAAATCTTGATCCTGCAACTTTTCCGCCTCTTTCGAAATCAAGTATTTTAAGATTTGTACCTATATCCCAATGAGCTTTAGGCTCAAAATCAAACTTAGTTGGCTCAGACCATCTTCTTATTTCTACATTATCTTCATCTGTTTCACCTTCTGGAACTGCTGGGTTAGGTATATTTGGTATTCTTAGCATTATGTATTCTATTTTGCTATCTACTTCTGAAAGTTGTATATCATACAATTTTATTTTATCAGAAAGCTCCTTCATTTCAGCCATAAGAGCATCTGAATTTTCTCCTGCCTTTTTTAATCTTGCTATCTCATTTGAATCTTGATTTCTCTTATTCTTTAATACTTCAACTTCTGCTAATATTTGTCTTCTTTTTTCATCTAAAGCTACTACTTCATCTATAGTTTTTTCTTCAAAATCCTCCCCTCTATTTTGTAATGCCTTCTTAATTTCTTCTGGATTATTTCTTATTCTCTTTAAATCTAACATAATTGTTCCTCCTTAATATTTTTATATAAACAAAAAAAGCCTATTCAATCCCTCCAAAGGGACGAAAGACTCCGTGTTGCCACCCTAATTAATCAAAAAAATTTGACTCACTCTATGATTATAACGGTATCACCATACTGTTTTAACAGTTCCTCTGAGGTGGATTCACAAAACTATAGTATCAGTTCTCACCAACCACTGACTCTCTTAAACCTTTGTGCTGTTACTAGCCTCTTCATTGGTTAATATTAATTTTTATTTAATTATATATATATTAGCTTTTTATGTCAACACCAATTTAGAATTTATTCTGAATAATTATGAATATTAACTTTTATTCATTATATCTAGTCATACTTTTAGTACAGATTATATCTACCCCTGTATTTAAAATATTTTTACAAACTATATCTCCTTGTCTTATTGGTGCTCCAACATAAATCCTGCTTAACGCCTTAGAGCATTCTACCCAAATGTTTTTATCTAAAGCTTTAGTACTTTTTACTGGTACTACAGTATGCTTTGAACCTTTTATTCTAACTAATGTTGTTAATATGTCTTTATTATTATTTATCTCCAATTCAGCACTTTCTATTCCAATATTGCATAAATTCCCTTTTACGTTTATTTTGTCAGTATATTTATCTATTTTTAATATACATTTTTTATCACATTTATCACAAATCATTTCTTTTATCAACTTAGTACTCCCCCAAACTATTATATATCATCAAATTCTTTAATTCTACTTACCATAATCTTTGAATTCTTTGAATCTTTAACTATGTCAGTCATATTTTTATCAGTTTCCCTAGCTAATATAGATGCAACTTTATTCAAGCAATGTGCTCCCATACAACTTCCAAAAGTTGCTCCTGTCCTTCTCTTTATACCTTCTATTGTACGAGCTCCCAAAGGTCTTCTAATAGAATCTATTATTTCCCCCTCAGTTATTTCTTCACAAACACATATTATCTTACCATATTTTTTATTTAGTTTTATAATTTCTTTTCTTTCTTGATTAGATAAATCTCTAAATCTATAAAAGTCTCTTCTTTTATCTATGAAGTCCTTTTTTAAAATACAATTTAGATTGCTTACTATAGTTTCACACACAATTTTAGCTATAGCGGGGGTTATTGTAACCTGACTATAATGTTTTCCAGTAACTTTAATATATCCGTTATCAATAAGGCTATCATCTATAATCAAAATATCATTATAAAAAGATGATTCATAAAAAGCACTTATATTTTCTTCTTCTATATTTCCAATGAAATTCTTTATTTTCTTTAGGCTTTCACTATAACCAATATTTTCATCTGTTTTTATTGCTATTATAGATCCATCTAGCACAGTAGGAATTGTATATATCTTGTCTTGACTCTCGTTTAAAGTTGATATTATATTTTTAAAGTTTCCTTTAAATTCTTTATCTAATAAAAAATACTTCAGATTACTCCTATCCTTCTTTGATTTATTAGAAATATCTATACTATAATTTTCTCTTGGAGTAGTATTTAAAACCATATTACAAGTGAATTTATTTTTATTTGTTATTACCCTAAATCCTTTTGACATTTTTTGTATATCCAAAACTTCTTCTTCTAATTTAAAATTTACTCCATTATCAAATGCAATTTCCCCATATGCTATTGCAAGATTATATGGAGAAATTATTCCTGTATTTTTAGAATAAATGCATTTTTTAACATTTATATTTAAGTTTGGTTCCATTTCATATACTTCATTGCTATCTAACATACGTATATTTTTTATTCCTCTGTCTATTGCTTTGCTGTACATATTTATAAGTTTTTCTTCACCTTTTTTATCCTCTGCAATAATTAAATATCCGCATTTTCTATAATTAACATTAAATTTTTCTGCAATTTCTTCCATAATGTTATTTCCCATAAGCTCTAACTTAGACATTAACGTATCATCACATTCAGATCCATCATATACAACAGCGCAATTAATAAGTGCTGCATCATCTGCTATATCATAATCCTTTTCAATAAGTGCTATATTTAGACTATATTTTGAAAGTTCATATGCAGCAGCGCACCCTATTATGCCGCCCCCTAATATTAATACATCATAATCCATAACTTGACCTTCCTTTCAAATACCTACAGTAATTTTAATAATGTATAATTACTGCTGAGCTCTCAGGAATATTTTTATATATCCATTCAGCATCTTGTATAGATATTCTTATACATCCATGAGATGCCGGCAAGCCTATTTTCTTTCTTTCATCTTCTATTATATTACCTTTTTCATCCACTGGTATAGAATGTATGAGATAATTCGAAAAAAATTTAATATAATATCTTGCACCCTCTTTATACTTATTGCTATAAAAGTATTCTCCTTTACTTTGAACACTAAATATACCCAGTGGAGTTTCAGTCTCCTGGTCTCCTATGATTCCTGTAGAACATTGAATAGTTTTTATAATATTTTCATCCTTTGTAACATTTATATTTTGATTAGTTAAGTTAACATCCAATATATAATCTGTTTTCTTGTATACTACGCCCTTTAGGTTGTACTTATTTCTTTTTATCCATCCTTTTTTTCCTTCTTTATTTTCCTCACAAAAAACATAACCTTTTTCTTCTTTGTAAGCTACTACTACATCATCTTTACTTAATTTAAATAGTATTTTATCTGTTCCCGAATTATCCTCATACACATCTATTTTGTCAGCTGAGATATAATATGTTTTTTTAAAACAAGTGTTTGAAGTAAATACACTTATATCATCTACAATAGATTTTTTATCTAAATTAATTTTATTTTTATTTGAAATTTCTGAGTTCATCGTCTGTTGTGACCCCTCATCGAACTGTACCATGAATGCTGGAGCAAAAATAAAAATACAGGTAAGTATAAAACTAAAAATTATAGTCTTTTTCACTACAAATTCCTCCAATGAATTATTACATTGGTATTATTTGCATATTCAATAGACTTTAAACCTGTATTTCTAAATTTTAGTATTTAATGCTATTATAATTCATAAACATTTCTCTTATTTTTTCTTTATTAATAGGTTTATTTAATATAAAATCTACATTTATAATATTATCTTCTTGAAAATTTCCAACCCATCCCGTCATAAGACAGAAATAAGCATCTTCATATACATCTTTTAGTATATTAGCCACTTGCAGCCCGTCTATTTCAGGCATAGAAAAATCACATATTACTATGTCATATTTTCTTCTCTTAATTTCTTCCTTTATATTTTCACATCCACAACTTTTGATTTTACATTTAGTTAGGGACTTTATCATGTCTGCTACAATATTTCTTATTTGTGGCTGATCATCGATAATTAAAATACTTCCATTAAAATTAATATCTTGCTGTATGGAGTTATTTTTCTCCTCACATAGATCTTCGCATATAGGCAGCTCTATTTTAAAACGAGTTCCTACATTCTCTTTACTATCTATTTTTATAAAACCATTATGTGATTGAATTATCTTATATGATACACTTAACCCTAATCCAGAGCCTTTATTTCCTTTTGTGGTAAAAAATGGTTCAAACACTCTTTTTACTACTTCTTCATTCATTCCCATACCATTATCTCTTATTTGTATAATAACTTTTTTATCAACTACTTCACTTGATAACTCTATAGTGCCACCATTTGGCATAGAATCTATAGCATTTCTTATAATATTTATGAATACTTCTCTTATTTCAGTAGGGTTTCCTTTAACTTTTGAATTAGATTTAAGGGAAATTACCATATTTACCTTTATACCATTTACTGCACTCTCTGTAAGCCATTTATTTTTAGTCAAATCTACTGCATCCGTTAGTAATTCATCCATATCAAATATTTCTAGTTTATCTACATTATTATATTGTTTTGTTATTTTTTTTACTTTACTAGTTATATTCATGCCATCATATGCACATATTTCTATTATCTTAAGCTGTTTTAAAATATTTTTATCATCTATTGTATCCTTTAAAAGCTGTATTGAACCTATTATAGGAGTAAGTATATTATTTATATCATGTGCAATACCAGCTGCCATTTCTCCCATAGCTCTAAGCTTTTCATTTTCTATAAGCTTGCTTTGTAAGTCTGAAAATCTATTTTGTTCTTGTATTAAATAAAATGACGTTTTACATATTGATTCAATATATTCCATATCCATTTTAGATATTTGTTTATAGTTTTTATATTTACCTACCCAAATAATACCTTTTACTATATCATAATATTCAACAAAAACACCAATACAAGACTCTATTCCTACTAGTGTTAAATGATTTTTTATATTTGGATTTTCTATATCATTTACATTTATTAATATGGATTGTTCAATGTCATATATTCTATTATTTAAGCTCATTTGGTAATTTAAAATTTCTCTATTGTTTACAAGATAATATTTATGTTTTTTAGTAATTCCCAAGTAACTATCTATGCTTAATACGTTACTTTTTTCTTTGTTAGAACTATATGTTATACAAAAATCAGCATCACATATATTTTTAACTTTATTCATTATAATGTTTTTAAATTCATCCTTGTCTAAAGTTTTAGGTATATTAGAGAACATATCATTAAATAGCACTAATGTACTATTTTCATGTTTTAATTGTGCACTTGATTGAAGTCCCCAAATAGCTTTTTCTATCTCATCCTTACAATCAAAGTATATTTCTAATTTTCTATCTTTAATAATTAATGCATCAAATTGACTTAAAAAACTTTTAAGATTGTCCGTATTATAATTATAATTATTAATGTAAATTAAATTATAAACATTCTTATTAGAATAAGAAAATACATCTTCCACATACTTTTTAAGTATATCTAACCTTCCAAATTTTCTAGCTATATTTTTAAAATCCCATAATATCCACAGCTTTTTCTTTGTTTTTGCAATTAATCCTAAAAGTTCTAAAAACTCTTTTGAATTATTATTAAACCCGATTGTATCATAAGATTTTATCTGCAGAGCACCTTTGTTTAAATATTCTGATATTAAATCAGGGCAATCATGAAATACCTTTTCTAGATCTTTATATAAAATATCATCTGTAAATATAATAACTAGTTGATTTTTTTCAGCTCCATTAAATATAAATTCTTTAACTATTTTTGGGAAATATGTACTCATACTTAATGTTTCAGTTCCTATACAAATCAATTTCTTATATTTATTTTCTTCAATTAATTTATTATATAATTTTACCATATTATACCTCTCAAATAGAGTTTATAATCATACATTCGACACATTTTTTTAAAAATCCTTCTATTTTTATGAATTTTTATAGTTAACTTTTATAGTTAAAAAAACAAGAAGAAAATATATTAGAGGATTTTCTTCTTGTTTAATAAGTTATTTATCTAGTGTATTTATTATTTCCCCCAGATTTTTGACATATTCTCCATATTTAGCCCAATCTCCACTTTTTTGTGCTTCAATTGCTTTATTATATAAATCTTTAGCTTGTTTTATTTTCTGTATATTTTCTATTGGTTTACCTGGTACTCCATTATTATTTCCGTCTTCTTTCTTATCCTGATCTTTGTAATTAAATATTTGTTCAAGTCCATTTTCTACACTATCAGCTAAAAGTATTTTATCACCATAACAAACTACAATTCGTTTCATTTCTGGTATACTATTTTTTCCACTAGCTCTTAAATAAACTGGCTCTATATACAATAATGAATTCTTTATAGGAACTATCATAGTATCACCAAATTGAACTTGCGATCCTTCTTTATTCCATAATGATAACTCTTTAGATATAGTAGTATCTTGATTTAATTTTTGCTTGAAAAGATAAGGGCTATATATAGTTTTCTGTGGTGGAAACTTGTATAATTCTAGCTCACCATAGTTATCTTTATCCATTCTTGCTCCAAATAAAGCAACCATATTATCTTTATTTCTCATATTGAAATATTGAAGTAAAACCATCTCTTCATTTTTTTCACCTGGAAGTCTCATAACTACATAAGGTGATTCCAAGCTATCCTTTTCTCCATCCACCTGTTTTTGATTTTTAGCTACTTCCCATAAATCTTCCCCATTATAGAACACCCCTGGATCTGTAACATGATATTTTCCTAACACACTACACTGCATCCTAAATAAATCTTTTGGATATTTAAAATGTTGTCTCATATCGTCTGATAGTTTTGAAACATCCTTAAATAATCCAGGAAATATTTTAGAATAACTGGATACTACAGGATCATCTTTATCAACTATATAGAAATCTGTAGTGCCATCTACAGCATCTACGACCACCTTAACTGAATTTCTTATATAATTAACATTGTTCTGCGGTTGTGAAAAAGGATATCTGTCAGATGTAGTATACGCGTCTATTAGCCAACAAAGTTTTCCATTACTTATTACAATATAAGGGTCTGAATCATAGGTTAAGAATGGTGCTATCTTTTTTATCCTATCAATTATATTTCTATTTATAAGTATTTTACTCTGATTATTTATATCTCTAGATAAAAGGAAGTTTAAATCTTTTTGGTTAGCTGCAAAAAGTAACTTATTGATTAAATTCATCTTTATACCAGATTTACCATCATATTTATTAGTTTGATTTTCCCCACCTTTTGGATAATCAAATTCATTCATTTTAGTGTTTACTACGGCATAATTATCGGTTTTTTCACCAAAATAAATTCTTGGATTTTTTAAATTAATATTTGTACTATTTTCTGCTGGTATATCTTTTATAACAAAGTCTGGTTGACCCTCTGAAGTAACAGAGTTAACCTTACTCATTACTATTCCATAACCATGAGTGTATATTAAATGTCTATTTTGCCATGTGTTAGGGTCTATAGATTGGCTATTTATCTCTCTAGCTGATATAAACACTTGATTAAATTTACCATTTAAGTTGTATCTATCAACATCTATACCATTAAACCCATAATAATACCTTATAATTTGAACTTGATTATAAAATTCCAATGCAGGCTTAAATGAATTTATTCTTATATTATCTATTGTGTCTTTATTATTCTTTAAATCTTCCTTGGTTAAATTTTCTTTTACTTCAAAAGGTTTAGCATCAATTTTTTCTACATTAAATGCTTTTCTTGTATAATCTATATTATATTTTATATAAGGCTGTTCTAAACTTTTTTCATTAGATTTAACAATGAAATTTTGAACTCCAGTAGCCATTACACTTTCTACTACAACTAGTATAGCTATTGTAGTAATAGATATGATTACAGGTTTCACCTTTGAAACCATTACACTCCAAAAGATAATTGCAGCAGCAATTAATGATACTATTGCAATAACTTTATAGAATAATAAACTTACATGAATATCTGTATAACTAGCTCCAAATGCCACACCTCTAGGACTATATACTAGACCAATGGCTTTTAGTACATATCCTATTGAAACACATACCATTATAAGAGAACAAACACTTGCCAACTGCTTGCCTGCAAATCTAGTAAGGCCATTATTTAAAACATTTATATTGATAAACCCTTTTTTAAAATTCCTTCCAAGATGGATTTTATCCTTAGCACTTAACACAAAATAAATTATGAAAGTAAAAAACACTAAAAATAGCAACAAAGTTAATATTGCTGTATATATAGATTGTATAAGGGGAAGTTTAAATACATAGAAAGATACATCCAAATTAAAAATTGGATCTGTTACGTTGAACTTTACTGAATTAGTGAACTGTAATATTCTGTACCAATAGGTTACAGAAAATATATAAGATATTATAAAGGATATTACAATGTTAAAAGTAAAAAATATTTTCTTTTCAATACTGTTTCTATGGGTATTTACCTCCACTACTTTTTTAAACTTGATAATACTAATTCTTAAACTCTTATAGTAAACCCATATACCTACAAAGCTAATTATAAACATAGGAATCATAAGTTTAAGAACTGCTGTTATTTTAGTAAAATACACAGATAGATACCCTACTTCTTTAAACCATTCTATACTTACTACAAAATTTATAATTTTATCTACTGAAAATAACCCTATAAATATTATAAATATAGTAGTAATAATAGCTAACCTTTTTTTCATTTTTATCACCTCTTATTACTTTTTAGTATTTTTCCAATTATTGAATGGCTAGTTTCTATTGCTCCGCAAGGACATAACTCTTGGCAGCAAAAACATCTTATACATTGTTTCATATTCCATACCGGATAGATTTTTCCTTCTTTTTTAACCATTTTTATAACACTTGGATTTTCTGGACACACTTCTTCACATCTAGAACATCCAATACATTTTTCTTTTATAACATATGGATTTGGTGCAATAAGCTCTCTTAAAAAATTAGTAACAACAGGATTTATAAAATAAAAGTCTCCTCCTTTTCTACAAAGTTCAAAGTCTTTTGCCTTCATATCTTCAATTTTTTCACCTAAAATTTCTATGTTTTCTAAAAAAACCTCACCCCAATTCTGTTCATGAGCTTCCTTTAACACAGGTATGTCCAACGGATTATCATATCCAATAAGTTTAACCGCCACCGAATCTACTGCTGTTAAACTTTTACCCATAATTAAAGTATTCATTTTTTTGGATTTTCCATTTTTGGGTCCATTACCTTCCATAGCCACAATACCATCTAATATAGCAAACTTTGTATTTACTAGTGTGTTAAGATCTAAAAGCATTTTACAAAAATTATTGGCATTTGGCATCCTTGTATGCCATGTAGCCTTTTCAGTCCCTGGAATACATCCAAATTGATTTTTTATAGCTCCAGTATAATAAGCCATTGCATGAGTTTTAAGTTTAGGTAATGTTATAAGTACATCTGTTTCATAAGGAGCTTTAGCCACATTCCATGATTTACATAATATAGAGTCATCTAATTTTATATGTAAAGATTGTTTAAAATCTTCAAATTTTATCCCATACTTTTTTGAAACTTCTAAAAACCCCGATTTCTGTGCTGCTCTTTTAGCGTCCCCAAAACCTGGAGAATCTCCAAATGATATATCACTTGAATAGTCTTTTATAATTCTTATTATAGCTTCAAATACATTAAAATTTGTAATTACAGTGGACCCAGCTTGCTCTACACACAACATATTAGGCTTTAATAATACTTTGCTATTATAAGGTATAAGTAATCTTAAAAAATTATCTCCTCCTAATAGGTCAAAGCCTTCTCTAAGTTTAGTTTCTATTAAATTCACATCATAATTTTCGCATTTCAAAACTGCAACTTTGTCCATATAATACCTCTCTTATTAAAACTGTTTAATCTGATACTAAATAGTTTTTTTCTTTTAATTCCTTCCTTATTTTTTCTACTATCTCTTCGTTTTCTGCCACTATAGTATGCAGATGAACTCCACCAGTTAAAATTAAAAGCGGCTCTGCCTTATATTCATTTATCCTTTTTACAAAATTTTCAACATCATAAAAAGTCTTGATCATAATCATTCCTTTTATTTCACCATATAATGGATGTTCCACAATAACATCTTCTATAATTCCTCCAAACTTAACTATAGTTTTAAGTTCATCTTCTATATTTTCAGTTTTATGTAAAAAAGCCATAACCGTTCTTACTGAACTTTTTTCCTCATTATGAATTATATACCCTTCAGGAGTAGCTATAATTTTTTTTCCTTCCGCTCTTAAAATAGCAATATCCTTTACTACTATTTGCCTTGTAACCCCTAATTTTTCAGCTAATATATGTCCTTTTTCAGGCTCTTTATTCTTTTTTAATAATTCAGCTATATATTTTCTCCTATCTTTCGAATTCATTTTTACCTCCAATAAACTATAAAAATTTATTAAAACCTATAACTAAGTATATACCTATATATTACCATTATACTTAGTTAAATAAAATAATCATTATTAGTTTCTATCATCACATATTTTAAGTATATTCAGTTCTCTATCATCTTTTATTTCATAATTATGATGATTTTTAATCAAATATAGTATTTTATCATCATAATTATATCTATTTAACATTTTATATCCTATTTCACCATGATTATAATAAACTTGTATTTTTTTAAAATTATTAAGTTTCTTTATATAGCCTTTTGATAGGATATCAGCTATAACAATAATAGACTTATCCATTATTGTTATCTTTTTATAAATTTTACCTATATCATGTAGTAATGAAGCTTTTACGAGTATCTTAGTATTTAAATTTTCTTTTTTGCAAACTTCCATTACATCATAACTTACATTAATACAATGTTTTTGTTCATGTCTAGATAATTTATAAAATAAATTCAACTCTTTTTTAGTTAAATTTTTATTTATAAATACTATATCTTCATCATTCAATTTTGAATTTATAGCCCAAAAAAACTGCTTTATCCTATAAAAAAACATGTTTTTACATAGCTCCTTGTTTTTATATATTATTTTAACTCATATAGTTAATTTATTTATAAAAAAAAAGTATTTGTAATATAAATTACAAATACTTATGGTGGAGATAAAGAGACT
>CAZKOJ010000147.1:0-11627 GCA_964554365.1 uncultured Clostridium sp.
TTTATATTCCTTTGAACTTTCTTTCAATTTAAAATCATTCTGTTTCATCATCAGCCACATAGCGCTGTGTTTTTTTTATATAGTTTTCATGAATATAATTAAATCCTTCTTCTTTAACCTTCTTTAAAATTTCTGTTCTTTTCTTTCTAGCCTTTAAAAATCCATCTTGAATACGTGGATTGCCATTTACTGCTTCTTCCAAGCTTCTAGGATAAATCTTGATTTTCCCTTGTTTTTCAATTTCATTTAAAAGGTCTAATCCTCTATTATTGTTTGCAAGAATAACTGAAATACCACCTTCGTCCATTAAATCTTTAGATATTTTCCAAAAGTCACCTATTGTTAAATCACCTGTGCGAGGAGTTGTAGCAAATTTACAGTTATAACAAGCTAGATTTGAATAAAGATCACATATAAATCCGTGAAAAAAAGGATCTTGCCTTGTAATACATTCATAGATTTCTCCATTATCCATTGGCATTTTTATTTTATAATTTGACCATCCATTACTTTTATCTCTAAAAGTATATGAATTAACTTTGTTTCCATTTGAAATGCTCTTAATATATTCATCAAATACTATTTTTGAAGGAATGCCATGACATATAATGTCCACTGTAAATAGATTTTTATTATCTGTAAAGGTTTTTACGGCTGCAACCTGACAAGGTGTTCCAGTAAATAAAACTTTTTTCCCTTCCTCATCAATAATTCTTACAGCTTCGGAATAAATATTGTGTAAATTGCTTTGGATATACTTTGAACTTCTAAGTTTTGATAATTCGGCTTTATTTCTTACTACAATATGTTCTACGGTTAAATTTTCTCCCCATGTAGCACCAAAAACCACACCACCATTTTCAATAAATTTCTCTGCAATTTCTGTAAAAACCCCTCCTGAAGAACTCTTAAGCCTTATTTCATCATTGGTTGAGTATGATGCATATACTTCAATTTTTTCTTTTGAAAAGTTATCTGTTTTGCTCCATATCACAGCACAATTATGTTGGCAAATTCCACAATTTTTACATTTGTTTTCGTCTATCTCTGGAAAATAAAAACCATCATCAGATAACTTTATTTTTATTGCATCAAATTTACAAATATTATCACATGCAAAGCAGCCTGTGCATTTTCCTTTGCCTATAATTTTAATTGCTGGAAGGTTTGTATAAATATCCACATCATTCTTAATCATTTATTTTACTTCCTTTTTTTTAATATTTACATTATCAATGTGTTATATTTACATTATATATTTTTTTAAAAAATTCTATAATATATTGCAAAAAATAATAATGATAACATAATATACTTATGCTATCATCATTCTTTAATTTAAAAATCCAGTTTCAGCTAACACATCTGGCTTAAAGATGAATTGTTTTAAAATACACTAGTTTTTAATAAATGTTTAGGTTGTTTAATAAACAAAATTTGTAAAAATAGCAGTAGTTGATACTGATTCAACAACTGCCATAGTTCTTTTACTCTTTCCTATAAAATAAATTCATTTATAAAATCGTATAATTTTTTTATGTCATTACTTCCAGTAATGGTTGCTTCACTAACCCACTTGTCATCAGATATTGATACTTGATTTGCTTTTCCTGGTTTCAAAACATTTGTCATACAACCTATTAAAACCTTTTTTTGCTAGATACTGACCAGTTATTTTTGTATCTAGTCTCAACCTTTTCAACATATTCATTAGCAGATACTAATAAATCTTTATATTTAACACTCGCACCTTGAAGTAATAAATCCTCTAAGGTACCCTCTCTTTCATTATTAGGGAACATATAAATATCAGCTTTTATATTTACCCCCTTAAACATTCCAGTTTTATTTTCAAAGCAGCTTTCATTAAATGATAAATCTCTACTTTCTTTTATCTCTTTAATAAAGTGTCTAAATCTCTCTTCCTGTGTATTTTCATCTGCATCGCAAAACGCTAAAATACCCTCTATTTGTTTTAAGTCTTCTCTCGTTAAAGCAGAAATAGTCAACTCCAGCTCAGATATTAGTTTTGAATCTCTTACAGCTGATTTTATAGCTACAGACACATTTTCATTTTGATAAAAACTTGGAATTGGACTTACTCTATCTAATTTATTCTCACTAAATGGATATTTATTAGGTATAAGTTGTTTCCATAAATTAGAAATGTCATTAAGTGATCTGACTTCTTTTACATTTAAAAGTTTTAAAACTCTTCCAATTATAGCCACATCATGTGAACCTTCAACAATAAAATAATAATGTTTCATACTATCTCACATCCAATCCCATATTGTACCTAATATTATACAATTTTTATCCTGAGGTTCAATTTACGTAGATACCACTGTTATCATCTTCTAATCTATAACAAACAATGTCATTTAGATGGTTTCTTGAACTTTCAAGTATTGCATCAATAGCCTCAATACTATGAGTAGTAATAAAAACTTGAGTATTATATTTTTTACAAGCATTCACAAACCATTGAAAAAAATCTTTTAATGCACTTGTATGAATTGCGGTCTCTATTTCATCAATAAGCAATACTCCGTCTTTTAAACTTAGTATTGAACATGCTATTAACATTACTTTTTTAATTCCATCTCCAAACACTGAAAGTGGAATTAGTCCTAATTTATTATGCTGCAAATATGGAACAGTTCTTCTTTCTTCACCAAGTAACTCTAATCCAATTATATTTTTATCAAAGGCATTTGACATTTCAATGATATCATTTTTGCCACCATTTTTTACTGCATCGCTGATAACTCTAACTAGTTTATTATGAGCATAGTGATCTACAGATGATAAGTAATCAGTTTTTATCAATCTCAAACTTTCATCATTACTAATCTTAAAACTCTTGTCATTTTCATCAAATTTAAAATTAGATACTGTCTCACTATTTGATTTATTAAAATGAAATTTACCTTTAAAAGATTTCATTTCACCATTACTATCACCTAAATCAAATTGAGCTCTGCTAATTTTTTCACCATCATACATTTCTGTCAGAATTTTTTCTTCATAGCCTTCAATTTCTAAATTTATTGTTTCATCATTTATTAGTGCTTCTAAGAAAATTACTTTCTTTTTGTACTTTTTATTAAACATATTTATGAATGATTCATAAGGAGTTAACATTCCAAAAGTAGTAAGGGAATATTGAGTTTCCCTTTTCCTAGCAACTTTCACAAAATTTCCAGGTTCTTTAGGATATTCCAGAAGCTGAATTGCTTCCAGTATTGATGTTTTACCTGAGTTATTATCACCAACTAATATATTAATCTGCTCTGTATTAGTAGGTTCAATTCCATTTAAGCCTCTAAAATTAACATTTATTCATTACTTACAACACATCATATTTAAGGTTAGTTTATATTTTTCTTATTTTATGTCTTAAAAGCCATAGGGTATCAATGCCTTATGGCTTTTTGTATCAGTTCTTATTGTACTAATTAATTACATTTACTTTTCAGTACATGACACAAAGGCTGGTACTACCCCTTTTAATTATTTTTAAAATAGAATTTCACTTAAATATAGGAGAAATAAGTATAACCCAATATATAGTTATTTAAATACAATGGTTTTAGGAGCTGTTTGTAACGATTTTAAAAACGTTATTAAAACAGCTCCATCATCAGTTGGTCTTGCTGAGAAAACTTAGAATTGAATATTAATATGTTAAATTAGTGTAAAGTAAGTTGTGTAAAATTCATAATTTTATCTTGGTACACGTACTAAAACATAAGCACTGTTACGCCCGTAGTTAGCAGCAAGTACTAAGAGATCCTCGGAATCACTAACAACATTTTGCCATGAACTGTTACATAAAGCTGTTGTAATATGTTCTGCTCTGTCACTATCGGAACATATTCCACTTTGTAATAAAAATTGATATATATCAACATGTCCTCCAGTACGTAATAATTCATTTTTTATAGTTCTAACATCAGAAGCAGGTATACGCACATAGTCAGAGTATGAATTCACACTAGAACTCCAATCTGATAGTGTGAATAATTCAGGGTATTTTTGTGATTGCAAAACTGCTACTTCTCCACGCTTCTCTATTTCAAAAGGATCAGCAGTACCGTTTTGGTTCCTTGAAGCATTTATTACAGAATACACGCTAGATGCAATCTTATCTACAGTAGATCTAGGAATATTATTTTGAATTAAAATATCTTTAACTCCACTAACAGTTGGAGAAGGTGTTTTAAGAAAATACCTATTTAATGCATTGCCTGTATTATCGTTAAGTACACAAATAATTGAGTATTTATCCTTAGCGGTTATTACTTTTGCAAAAGAGTTATTGAGATTTTTATAAGCATTTGCAGGTGCAACTTGTACATTTGCAAGTGCAACTTGTACATTTGCAGGTGCAGCTTGTACACTTGCAAGTGATAGAGTAGAAGCTAATAAACCTCCACATAGTATTGATGATAAAAATTTAGTTTTTTTGTTCATGATATTGTCTCCCTTCTTGTAAAAAAATATGTAATAAAATATTATAATACAATTATGTCACAAATATCTAATAATGTAAAATTATAGATAAGTTGTTTAAGAACAAATATACTGCATTAAATTCAATATCCTTATATTTATGACATAGTTACATGGATTTAGTAACTATTCAGGTACCCTAAAAAATATATATCAAAAAACACCTTACTTTCAAATTTTTATGTACTTGACAGCAAGGTGTTAATATTAAATTTAGGTACACTAAAAAGAGGGGTTATACCTCTTTAAGCGGAGCTTCTATGTCAAAGTTGGATCAAATGGATTTACTGTAAATGTTGACTTTATGCAATCTAAAGTATTTTTTCCTTTTGTTCATCAACTTAAAGGCATTACTGCCTTTTTTATTTTGAATGATTATGATAATGAGCATATTTAATTTACTTTGTCCCTGGTGACACTCTTTAGAGTATAAAAATTAAGATTAGCGTATAATTTCCGTGTTTTGCTGCCTGCACCCTTTTTAGAGGTAATAATAAAGATCCTCTAATCTATCTAGGACATACCTTCTATTTCTTCTTTAGAGAGGCCATCGTAACAATTTTCTGACTCAATTTGATTTATAAATTCAGCCTCAGCCATTTCCCATTGCTTATCAAAATAATCCTTTTGCTCTTCCGGTGTCAATGAATTTAAATATGACTCTAACCTTTTCTGTTCGGCTTCATAGTCGCGAACAGCTCTCTGATTTTCTGCTGTTGCTTTTTCGTATTCACTTTTAAGAGCTGCAACATAAGAATTATATTCACTTTCACCATAATAGCTTTTCCAATTTTTATTTTTTGAACTAATTCTGCCTCTTTTTCCTAGTTCAACTTTGAATATATTATTTTATAGATTGGATTGCGTAAACAACTATAACAATAAAAAAGCTCCTTTTTTATTGGAGCTTTTTTATGAGGGGGTATATAAAAGAGTTCTACTATTTTCAAAGGGGGTTTATCTATATTATGGACAAGCAATATAAGTTCTATACAGTTGCACTAAAAACTTCCCCCATTTTTTATATGAGAATACAAAAGATTGATAGCTTTATCTAGTATTGTATTTAAATGTACATTAATATCAGGATGCAGCAGTTTAAGTTCTAGTAGATTTTTCAATGTAGATTCCCTGAGTTGGTAGCTTCTCTTTATATTAAAGCTCTCTCCATTAATTTGTGGGGTAGCTCCATAAGTTTTTTCATTTTCTTTATTATTTATAATTTCAGTTTTTTCATTATCTATAAAATCCTTAGAAAAAGAAAAGGATTTTTCTATATTTTTAATAGGAAGGCCTTCAGAAAAACAATCAAAGTCATCTTCATTATTTGTTATATTTTCAACTTCATTATGTATCATAAGATTACTCCTTTTTTAAAATTCTTAACTCCTTAGGAAGTTAAGAATTTAAGAATCTATAAGTTATATATGCTGATGCTGCATATATAACTTATAGATTAAACAATAAAATAAATGGAGGACTTTATATATGAGGATTGATGCAAATATAGTTAAGAAAAATAATAATGGGGAAGAGTTTTATGATAAGTTTGCTATAGCTCAAGTCATAGGACATATTGTAATAGGTGCTGAAGCTTCCTGCTCTATGATTGAAAGTGGTATAAAATCAAGTTGTAGTGGATGTGATTTTGAAAGCATATGTAAAAAGTCAGTTGATACAATAAATGAAATGAAAGCAGCTGCTACATTTGTACATGAAGAATTTAAATTTTAAAATAAAACAAAAAGTCTAGTTGTAAAAGGCTAGGCTTTTTTTGTTTCTACAATAAGATTATTTTTAATATAGAATATGTATTATAGTTTTTAATGATAAGGAAATGGCTCTATTTGGTGGGTTAAAACATGTTTTGTATTTAAATATTCTTATACCATTTTATTATTATGAATACATAGAGTATATAAATTTAAGAATATAAGAGTAAAAGAGTATTATTGATAGATTTAGATCCACAAGGAAACCTTACACAAGCATTAGGAGTAAAAGAGTATATTAATACTATACATAATTGCTTAGTTAGTGAGTTACCTTTAAGTAATGCAGTGGTAAATACTGATTATGGTATAGATTTAATTCCAGCAGATATTAAACTAGCAAATGCAGAAGGAGAACTTGGATCAGTAGATGGAAGAGAATTAATCCTTAAAAACTTAATTAAGGATTTACAGAAAGAGTATGATTATGTAATTATAGATTGTTTACCTTCTTTAAATCTTCTTACAGTAAATGCTTTATGTTCAGCTAATAGTGTTCTTATTCCAATGGAAGCATCTATATTTGCATTGCACGGGTTAGGGCAGCTTATAAAGATAATTAAGCTAGTGCAAAAAGGACTTAATAAAGATTTAGTTGTAAAGGGTGTATTTTTAACTAAAGTTGCTAGAACAACTTTAACATCAGAATTTGAAAATCAACTAAAAGATATATTTGGAGATAAATTATTTAAGACTTATGTACATCAAAATGTAGATATTGTAAAAGCATAAATAGAAGGTAAACCTATAAATTTTTATAAAAAGAGTTGTAGAGGATATGAAGATTATTATAATTTAACAAAGGAGATTTTAAAATAAAATGGCTAAAAATAGAGACATTAAAAACAACTTAAACTCAGTGGAAAGAGGTATTTTAGATACTTTACAAGATACAGCAAATGTAAATGAGTAAAAGAGTAAAAGATGATAAGGTAGAAAATAAAGAAAAGAATAAAAGAAGTTTTATGCTTTCAGATAACGCAACTCAGCAACTTAAAGTATTAAATATGGTTACACAAAAGGACTTATCAGAGATCGTAAACTTAGCATTGGATGATTATTTTAAGAAGAATAAAAAGAAAGTGGAGGAGTTCTTAGAAGAAATAAGAAGTACTTTATAAATATTAAAATAATATAAAAAAAAAGATATTTTTATTATCTTCTTTTTTATTAGTGTTGGAATTAATCTTCTTACATTATTTCATTATTCTTTAAGATTGAGAATGTGTTGAAAACACTATTGTTTTAAAAATATAAATATCAAAATAATATAAAATAATTAATTTAATGTTTATTTTGAGCATGAAAAATAAAATTCAACGTATATTGTCTCATTATTTTTAATATTAAAATATCTCTTAGAAGACTGAAAACACTAGCATTAAAAGACAAAGACCAAACTAATATAAATAAAATATGCGTGGCTTTTTGGGTCACACTTTTTGAAGCGTTAGCTTTCATTTTGAGTTAATTAGTCTAATCATTACTTTTAAGATAATTTATTACATCAAAAACCAACGCGAAAGCGTTCAGAATGCTATCACATTTTTAAAATTCATAAGTTATACAATGAACTCCTTCATATTTTTTAGGTTTCATAATCCCTCCACATTTTTCACAACTAAAAGTAGGCGGTTCCATTACATCTCCATCATCCATAATATCAAAATATTGTACTACTCCATCTGGTACTAATTCTTCTTCTCCACAATCTGTACATACATATTGTATTGATTTTTCTATTTCATTCTCTTTCTCATTTTTAGCCTTAAACTTGGCTCTTTGTTTATCTTTAACCTTTTTATTCTTTTTTCCCATTATAACTTCCACCTTTATTTATATATAATGGTTCCATTTTATCATGAATTAACCCTTTTATCACTCCATATGTATACATTAACTCTTCAAGCTTTCTTTTATTTTCACTTAAAATTTTCTTTTTTAATTTTTCTCTAATACTTTCACCTTCATAAACTATATCGTAAAATCTCATTTGTGCTCCGCACTTCTCACATTTAAGCACATCTACTCCAAAATATTTCAATATTCTATACTTCCACTTTCTTAATTTTCTTTTTGTTTCTAATATAACTTCTTTCATTAATTTAAAAAACTTTTCTCTATGCTTTTTACTTTTTGCATAAATTCCATAGTATCTTATCATTTTGAAGCCCTTTTCTGGAATATGTCTTATTAATTTACCTATGAAATCTATAACATCTATTGTTTCCTCTACTCTTTTTCCATCTTCATGTCTTTCATAATAAAAAGCAACTTTTTTCCCATCATATTTAATTATTCTTGATTCTGCTATAGCTGGTCTTGCTGTATATCTTCCTACATATTTTAAAGTAGCTTCTGCTGTTTTAACTATACCTTTTGCATATACATAAAATCCTTCTTCTGTTTTCTTATATATACTATTTTTTAATTTTCTAAACCACTTCTTTTTATTTATCATTTTTTCTTCTAATCCATCTAAAAGAAGCTTTTGCCACCTTTTTCTTAGTGCTTCATAATTTATATAGTTCATCTTCTTAAAAATAGTAATATTACCCTCTCCACCTTCGGTAACAAGCATATGTACATGTGGATTCCATTTTAAATCTCTTCCAAATATATGTATTACTGCTACTATACCAGGTGTATATGATTCTTTTTTATTTCTCTTTTTAAACCAACTTATTATTGCTTTTGATGCACATTGTGGTATTAAACAAAGTAACTCTCTTTTTTCCGCAAATATTTTTCTCAACTCTTTTGGTATTGTAAAAACCATATGTCTATGCGTTACATTTATTAATCTTGCTGTCATTTCTTCTGACCAATCATCACATCTTATTTTTCCACATGATGTACAAAACCTACTTTTACATCTAAATCCTACTCTTTTTATCTCACCACATGCTTCGCATTTAAACTCTATGAATCCTTTTTCTAAAGAACCACACTCAAGCATTTTTTCTACTTCTTTAAATATAGTTTTTCTTATCTTATGAGAATATAATATTATGAACTCATTCCAATGTTCTTTAAAAATCTTTTTAATTACTCCCATTTTCTTATCCCCTGAAAAATACTTTAGTATATTTTACCCTATTATTGCTTTTAAGTCCTGTAATTATTTGCCTGTTAATATTTTTAATTAAAGCTACGTGTAAGTTTTTTCAAGCCCTCCCGGGCATTTTTTCAGGTCAAAAAAATAGAAAATTCCTATATAATAAGAAAACTATATAAAGAGTTCCATCATTTTGATGATATTGTTGTTGCTGATGCTTTATATTGTAACTCTACTTGGATTAAAGAAATTCTTTCAATAGGTATGGATGTAGTTGTACGAGTTAAAGATGAAAGACTTCATATTGTTAAAGATGCATTAGCTTTATTTAAATACCAAGAGGCAACTAAAGAATGGATTGTAAAAAAAGGAAGTAAAAAATATATAAGAGTTAAAGCTTGGGATGAAGATAACTTTGAAATGCCAGATTCAAGTATTAAAGTTAGATTTATAAAGTTCATAGAAGAAATTCATAATGGTGATAAAATCGAATTTAAAGAGGCGTGGATAATAACAATAGATAAATTTGTATCAGTAGAAACTTTATGGAAGGTAATGCACAATAGATGGCATATTGAGAATAATGCATTTCACCAATTGAAAACGGAGTGGCATCTAGATCACTGCTTTCTTCATGGCCCTTCGGGCGTGGAAACAATACTAATGTTTATAGTAATTGCTTTTAATTTAATGCAGCTATATTTTTTTAGATGTATACGAGGTTTTAGGAAGAAACGAATGCTTCAAATAGATTTTATCGAAGATATAAGAGATGAAATGTTATTAATTAACAATTGAATAAATCCCATATTTGAAGGTACCTAATTTAAACTTAAAACTGGAAAATAATCTTATAAAATTTCTGGGGCAAGGGGGAAATATAATTATTTTTACGACCTGTCGGTTTGAGAGTTTACCAACTCTCAAATAAAGTGTAATAAAATACAATTCCAGTAAAAACAGAATTTTTACTGGGATTATAGTGCTAAACTTCTGATTATTTACACTTTTGTTCCAAAACAAAAACTGCTGGCAAGTTAGCTTTGCCAGCAGTTTTTCATTCATTTTATCTATACAGCTTCATTTCCTAAGTCTCCACCAGTAAACTGACTGTTATATAGGTCTGCATAGAAACCCTCTTGAGCAATAAGTTCCTTATGATTACCTTTTTCAATAACATTACCATTATTCATAACAAGTATCAAATCTGCTTCGCGAATTGTAGATAATCTATGAGCAATAACAAAGCTTGTTCTTCCCTTCATAAGGGCATTCATAGCCTTTTGTATATAAACCTCTGTTCTTGTATCAACGCTGCTTGTAGCTTCATCAAGAATAAGGATTGCAGGGTCAGCTAGTATTGCACGGGCAATAGTAAGAAGCTGTTTTTGACCCTGTGAAATATTAGAAGCTTCTTCATTAAGGATTGTATTATATCCTTCTGGAAGGGTTCTAATAAAGTGATCTGCATGAGCAGCTTTTGAAGCCTCTACAATTTCTTCTTCAGTTGCACCTTCACGACCATATCCTATATTATCTCTTATTGTACCGTTAAATAACCATGTATCCTGAAGCACCATGCCAAAAATATTACGCAAAGCTCCACGTTTTATATCCCTGATATCAACTCCATCCACAGTAATTTTTCCAGCATTTATTTCATAAAAACGCATAAGTAGATTAACAAGTGTAGTTTTACCAGCACCAGTTGGTCCAACAATAGCTATAGTCTGGCCCTGCTTAACATCCATATTCATATTTTTTATAAGTGGTTCATCTTCTTTGTAGCTAAAATCTACATTTTCAAATTTCACTTCCCCCTTAGGGAAATCTATAACCTTAGCTTCAGCACTGTCTGGCAGCTCTTCAACCTCATCTAGAAGTTCAAATACACGTTCTGCTGATGCTATAGTTGACTGAATAATATTAGCTATGTTAGCTGTTTGAACTATTGGCATAGTAAATTGTCTTGAATATTGAATAAACGCTTGAATATCACCTATATTAATTCTTCCATTAGTTACAAAAATACCACCTACAACAGACACAATAACATATCCTAAGTTGCTGACAAATCTCATTAAGGGCATTATTATACCTGAAATAAATTGTGCTCTAAAACCCGCATTGTAAAGTTTATCATTTATAGAATTAAATGTTTCTATTGATTCATCCTCACGGCCAAAAGCTTTAACAATTTTGTGACCAGTGTACATTTCTTCAACATGCCCATTAAGTTCTCCCAATGATTTTTGCTGAGCTGCAAAGTGTTTTTGAGA
>CAZKOJ010000148.1:0-6869 GCA_964554365.1 uncultured Clostridium sp.
AAACTTTGCAGAACTTCTTCACCAAAGCACTTTTCGCTAACACTTTTAATAAAATCTTTTACAACTTTATAGTTAACATCTGCTTCTAAAAGTGCAAGCTTTACTTCTCGCATAGCATCTTTTATATCTTTTTCAGAAAGTTTTCCCTTACCTCTAAGTTTTTTTAAGGTTTCCTGAAGCTTAGAAGCTAATCCTTCAAAAGCCATCTGCTATTCCTCCTAAATATTATCTATTATATATTTTCTCATTTCTTCTAATTTTCTTAATTTATCTTTATCATCAATAGCCAAAACATCTATCTTTTCTAGAAGATGTGTGCTAATTTGCTTCATTTTAAATTTTATATCCATTAAATTTAATTTTTCTTCATATTGGAACAAAAGTTTATGGCATCTTTTTATAATATCATGAACTGCCTGCCTGCTAGTATTTGTAATCTCTGATATTTCTGCTAAGGACAAATCATCATTGTAATAAAGATCCATAATATCTTTTTGCTTTTCTGTCAAAAGATCTCCGTATAAATCTAATAATATAGAAAGTTTAACTCTTTCATCCATGAGATACTATGCAACTTATAATTGCAAATTCACTCCCTTGATTTATTATTAACTCAACGATATTTATCTTATCAAAAATTTAATTACCTGTCAAGTGTTTTTACTTAACAGGTAATTTTTTTTAAAATAAAGCTTCTACAAACTCCCTTGGATTGAATTCTTGTAAATCATCTATTCCTTCACCTACTCCTATAAGCTTAACTGGTATATTTAAACTATGCTTTATAGAAATAACTATTCCGCCCTTAGCAGTTCCATCTAACTTCGTTAAAATTATACCATCTACCGGACAAACCTCCATAAATTGCTTTGCCTGTTGTACTGCATTTTGCCCTGTAGTAGCATCTAATACTAGAAACGTTTGTCTTTGTGCTCCATCAAATTCTCTATCTATAACTCTATTTATTTTTCCAAGCTCATCCATTAAATTTTTCTTATTATGCAATCTTCCTGCAGTATCACATATAAGCACATCAGTCTTTCTAGCTTTTGCAGCCTGAACTGCATCAAATATTACTGCGGCAGGATCTGAACCTTCCTGGTGCTTTATGATATCTACTAATGCTCTATTGCTCCATACTTCAAGCTGATCAATAGCCGCTGCCCTAAATGTATCTCCTGCTGCCATTAACACTTTATATCCATTATTTTTTAGTTTAGCAGCCATTTTACCTATAGATGTAGTTTTTCCAACCCCATTTACTCCTACAACTAATATTATTTCAGGAGTTTTTTCAGGATTTATAGTAGAATTCTCCTCACCAAGTATTTCTACTATAACTTCCTTTAGACAATCATTAACCAATGTTGGATCCTTTATTTTTTTCTCTCTTATTTTTTCCTTAAGTTTTTCTATTATGTATAATGTAGTGTCTATCCCTATATCTGCTGTTATTAGAATTTCTTCTAGTTCCTCATATAATTCATCATCTATAGTCATAGCACCATTCAACATATCTGTTATTCTCTCTGTTAAATTATCTTTAGTTTTTGTAAGGCCTTCCTTTAGTTTATCAAAAAATCTTCCGAGCATTTCTATACCTCCTAATTGATATATCTGATTATTTATGATATTTCTTCTGCTAAATCTACAGACACTACTTTTGATATTCCTTTTTCCTCCATTGTAATTCCATACAATGCGTCACTAGATTCCATAGTTCCTTTTCTATGAGTTATAACAATAAATTGTATATTTTCCGAAAACTTTCTTAAAAACTCTGAATATCTAGATACATTAGCATCATCCAACGCTGCTTCTATTTCATCTAGTATACAAAATGGAGTAGGTTTCATCTTTAAAATAGCAAAAAGAAGAGCTATTGCTGATAGTCCCTTTTCTCCACCAGACATAAGATTTATATTTTGAAGCTTTTTACCTGGAGGTTGAACTGTTATTTCTATGTTTCCTGTAAGTTCATCTCCATTTGACAAAATTAAATCTGCACTTCCACCTTTAAAAAGTTCTCTAAAAGTTTGATTAAAATTACATCTTAATTTATTAAAGTTTTCATTAAATACTATCCTCATTTTATCCATCATTTCATTTATTACATCCATTAATCCTTCTTTTGCATTTACTAAATCTTCTCTTTGACTACTCATAAAATTTAATTTTGTAGTTAATTCACTAAATTCATCTATTGCACCCAAATTAACTATGCCTAAAGAATTTATTTTATTTTTCAAATTTAAAATTTCTTTCCCATATAAATCAATATCTTTTATTTCCGTTCTATACTCTAAAGCCTCAGCATATGTAATTTCAATGTCATCATTGAGCTTTTTATATAATGCTTCTTTTTCAGCAATAAATTTTGCTAGTGAAATCTGTATTCTATGTAATTCATCTTCTTTTTTATTAATTAATAAATTAAGACTTTCCATTTTTTCAGTATCTATTTTTATTTTTTCCTTTATTTTAATTAATTCTATATCTAAATTTCTTACCCTTGACTCTAGTTCTAATATGCGTTGATTTATTTTCTCTATTTCTCTATGATTTAAATCAACTTTAGCTTTATATTTAGCTATATTGTTTTCCGAATCCTTTTTTTCTTCATCCATACTTTTTTCTTTAAATTTAAGCTCATCTATATCTGAATGTAACTTTTCTAAGATTACATTTTTATTAGAAACATTTTCGTCAATATGAGCTTTTTCTATTTTAACTCTGGTAAGTTTTTCCTTTAGAAATTCAATTTCTCTATTTTTGTCCTTAAGCTTTTCTTCCATCTCAACAATTAAGCTATCATTTTCTAACTGATTTTGGAATACTTTCTTTAACTCTTCTTCTTTTTCAAGTATTTCTTTCATACTATCATTTAATTTTCCATTCAATAATTCTATTTCCCTATTTGATATTTTTAGATTTTCTTTTAACTTACCACTTTCACTGTCTATAGTATTAATTTTACCTTTAATTTTAGTCATCTCAATATTTTCATGATAAATTTCATCTTTTAAGTTTAAGTTTTCTTCATCTAAATGTTTTAAATTATTTCTACAACTTTGTATTTCTCCATTTAGAGTTTTTATTTTTCCTGCACACTCTTGTATCTTAATCTTAATCTCTTCTATTTCCCTTTTTCTTCCAATGATATTAGTACCTTTAAGATGAATACTTCCACCGGTAAGAGATCCCCCCGGGTTTACAATTTCACCAGTAATTGTAACTATTTTAAATCTATAATTACCCTCTCTAGCAATATTAAGAGCACTATCCATATCATTACAAATGATAGTTCTACCCAATATATAATCTATAGCATTACTAAAAACATTGTTGTATTCTATAAGTTCACTTGCTATACCTATGTATCCATTGATTTTACATATTTTTTCATCTATATATAACTTTTTACCTTTAATTATATTTATAGGTAAAAATGTAGCCCTACCTATATTATTATCCTTTAGATATTTTATTAAAGCCTTAGCTATATTTTCATTATCAGTTATAATATCAGAAATAGCTCCGCCTAATGCTATTTCTATAGCTGTTTCAAATTGCTTTTTTACATTTATTACTTCACCTAATACAAAACAACTATTTTTATCTACAGCTACTTTTCCTTTAATTACATCACCCATAAGAATCTTAACGGCTCTATTATATCCTTCATATTGTTTCTCCAAGTTAGCAAGCATGTGGCAGTTGGCTTCCAGTTTATTATGCAAAACATTGAAATTTCTAAATTCTTTTTCTTGTTTAGATAAAAAACTATTAATTTGAATACTTTGTTGCTTATTAACCTTAATATTATTTTCAAGATCAATTATTTTGTTTTTCACTAATTCTATTTCATTCAAAAGCATTTCTTTTGTATTAGAATTTATAGTAATAGAATGCATATAACTTTTACACGCTGTTTCTATTCCTTGTATCTTACTTTTTGCTTCTTCTATATCATTATTTAGTATAATCAAATTATTTTTTACATTAGATATATTACTTAGATATTCTATTTGATCATCCTTTGATTTTTTTATAAAATCATTATTATAGTAAACATATGAATTTATTTTTTCTATAGATTCTTCACAGATTTGTATTTCTTTATTTAACTCCATTTGCTTATTCTGTAAAAATTTTAATTCTTCCAATTCTTTCTCTTCTAAATCACACATTTTTAAGTTTTTATTTTTTATCTCTTGGAGTTCCTTTGAACTTTTTTCTATAAAATTACATAAATTTTGTAATCTTTCACCAATCAAAGAAGTTTCAGATTCTATATTTTGCTTTTTGGATTTGCTATTATAGTATTCTTTTTTATAATTCTCACTATTTAAACTTGCCGATTCGACTTCATGATTCAACTGTTTAATACAACTTTTAATTTCCATAAGATTGGTATTTAGTTCATCATTGCTAGTATTCATATACTTTGCAGCTTTTTCTGCTTCATCCACTTTACATTGAATTTTCTCAATAGATTGAATGGCCATATTTATTTCTTTATTCTTAAGTTCTTCAGATAACTTTATAAATTTTTTTGCCTTCTCATTTTCAATACTTAAAGGATCTAATCTTTCTCTATAGGTTTCTAGAATATCATCTATTCTTACTAGATTGGCATCTGTATTATCTAATTTTTTTTGTGCTTCATCTTTTCTCCATTTAAACTTTACTATACCAGCGGCTTCCTCTAAAAGACTTCTTCTTTCTTCAGGTCTGCCACTTAAAACTGCATCAATTTTACCTTGACCTATTATAGAATATCCTTCCTTACCTATTCCTGTATCCATAAATAACTGCTGTATATCTTTCAATCTACACTGAGTACTATTAATGTAATACTCACTTTCTCCTGAACGATATAGTCTTCTAGCTATAGTAATATGGGTATATTCTAAGGGTAGTTTTTTATCTTCATTGTCAAGTGTCAATGACACTTGACAAAGCCCTACAGGTTTTCTAAATTGGGTACCAGCAAAAATAACATCTTCCATTTTGCCGCCTCTTAAACTTTTTACACTCTGCTCTCCAAGTACCCATCTTACTGCATCAGAAATATTACTTTTTCCACTACCATTAGGACCAACTATACCCATAATTCCATTTTTAAATGTCAGTTCTGTTTTATCTGCAAAAGATTTAAATCCTCTAATTTCAATAGATTTTAAAAACATATGGTCACTCCTTATCTCCCAAATGCGAGTGGAAGCAAGCTAAATAAAAATATAACTACTACAAAAACTATTAAGCCCTTTTTCATTTTTTCTCTAGTTTTTTTATTCATATAAAACACTCCTTTAACTTTTAAATCTCACTTTATGTGACTTTATTTAAAATCAACCTGCTGTCAATACAAAATATAGTTTATATTATATAGATTAAAATATCAATTAAAAAATAAAAACCCTGACTACGCAGGGTTTTTTATTAGTAAAATTATCTTTGTTCAACAATAAACCTTATGGCTGTTCTTTCCTCACCATCTATGCTTATTTCTGAGAAAGCTGGAACTACAACTAAATCAATGCCGTTTGGCGCTACAAATCCCCTTGTAATTGCAATGGCCTTTACTGCTTGGTTAACTGCTCCTGCTCCAACTGCTTGTAACTCCGCTGAAATATTACCTCTAAGCACTGCCGCTAGTGCTCCTGCTACAGATTTAGGCTGTGAATGTGCTGATACTTTTAATACTTCCATGTATAATTCCTCCCCATAAATATGCTTATATTCATAAGTTATAATTCTATAAAGTATTTAAATACCCTTCTTTATACTTCTTTGTCATATAGCCACAAATCGATATATTTTTATTCTTTTCCCCTTGTATTAAAAGTAAATGACCTATTTTTACATTATTATCTTGAACAATGTGAATATTTTCTGTATGTAATTGTCGTTTCATGTCATTGAAAAATTTCTTTTTATTTGTATATATCTTTGATATATCTCTACTATTAACTTTAATTATAATATTATCTTCATTAATTTCACTTAGTTCTTCTAATATACACTGATTATAAAGACTACCTTCTACTAATTCCCTAAAAGCCGGGTGGAAAGGACCTGCTACAATCTCTTTTCCTTCATTTATTTCTTCTGTAGGCTGAAGACCTATTCTTATAACTTTTATATCATTAGCAGTAAGCATAGAATATATTATTTGGGATATTTCAACCGCTTGATATAAATCATATGGCTTATATAAACCTGCTTCATACATTTCTTCCATAGTTGTATCTTTTATAACAAGAGCAGGATATATTCTATATATATCTGGTTTCATAAGTATAGATTTTTTAGCAGTTTCTATATCCTTTTCAAAAGTGTCCCCTGGAAGCCCCAACATGATTTGATGGCCTAATGTAAATCCATAATCCTTAATAAGTTTCGATGCTGCTGAAACATTTTCTGCAGAATGTCCTCTTCCTGATTTTAAAAGTACATTTCTATCTAAGGATTGAACACCCAATTCTATTATATCTACAGAGTAATTTTTAAGATTTATAAGTATCTCATCATTTATATAGTCAGGCCTTGTAGATAAGTGAATAAAATCTATATATCCCTTTTCTTTATATTCTTTTGCTACAGCTAAAAATTCTTTTTGTTTTTCTATATTTATGGCTGTAAATGTGCCTCCAAAAAAGGATACTT
The DNA here is from genome assembly GCA_964554365.1 of uncultured Clostridium sp. GTDB lineage: Bacteria > Bacillota > Clostridia > Clostridiales > Clostridiaceae > Clostridium_AM. Next base: position 6,673 of record CAZKOJ010000148.1, read on the forward strand.
CAACTATTGAATTTTCTCTCTTTATAGTTTTCAAATATTGTTCTATAGTACTTACTGTAAATTTAGCATCTATTTTTTTTTTGCTACCTGTAATAGCGTTTTGATTACAAAACACACAGTTGTGAGGACATCCTTCATGAGGAACAAATATAGGTATTATATAATAATTCTTACTCATTAATCCCATCCAATATCTT
>CAZKOJ010000148.1:6879-11387 GCA_964554365.1 uncultured Clostridium sp.
ATGCTGTCTGTGCTGCACTTTGTTCTGATTCTTTTTTACTATACCCTACACCCTCTCCTAGCGTCTTATTGTTTACAGATACTTGAGTGTAAAATTTTCTTCTATGAGGTGGTCCTTCGTGATTTACTAGATTATATTCTATATCTACATCCCCATTTTTCTGCATTACTTCTTGAAGCTTTGTTTTATAATCTAATATTATTTTATTTTTTATAGCTTTTTCTATAGTATTTTTAAAATTATCTATAATAAATTCTTTAGCTTTTTCAAATCCACTGTCTATGTAAATAGCCGCTAGTATAGCTTCTACACAATCTGCTAATATGGATACCCTTTCTCTTCCCCCTGTAAGTTCTTCACCTCTACTCATTTTTATGTACTTGCCTATCCCCCAGTTCTTAGCTATTTCATAAAGAGAATTTTCACACACAATTAATGCTCTTCTTTTAGTAAGTTCACCTTCGGTTTTTTTTGAGTAATTTAAAAACAAATACTCGGATATAGAAATTTGCAGTACGGAATCCCCCAAAAATTCTAGTCTTTCATTAAATTTAATATTTTTCTTTCCATTTGCATAAGAGCTATGAGTTAATGCTATTTTTAGCATTTCTTTATCTTTAAAGCATATATTTAATTTTTCCTCTAATTCCCTAAACATAATATTTTCCTTTGTTACACATTCATTTTGAAACATTATTCTAACTCCTTTTGGAGTTTATTCTTCAATTTGCTTTTATAAAAACAAATTCAAGAATAAACTACATTTTTACAAATTTAAAGTCCCGTATGTAACGGGACTTTATTATTTACTCTTCAGTATGAGCTTTTATGTACTCAACTACATTACCTACAGTAGTTATTTTCTCAGCATCTTCATCAGGTATTTCTAAATCAAACTCTGTTTCCAAAGCCATTATTAATTCAACAACATCAAGTGAATCAGCACCTAAATCATCAGTAAAAGATGACTCCATAGATATCTCTTCTGCACCAATACCAAGTTGCTCTGAAACTATACTTTGAATCTTTTCAAACATAATTGTCTCACCTCCTAAAAGCTTTATACATAAATAATATTACATAACTAACTTACCGTCAATATAAATACTACTAAAATTTATTATGTTAAATTATTTAATATTCATTCATTGTTTTAAATTGGAAATACAAATCACTTGTTAATTATTGATTGTTTTCTTTAACTATTTTTTCCAAACCTTCTTTTATTCTATCTATAATCTTATTGTCATTACAGTTAATAGCTTGGTTTATCGCATTTTTAAAAGCCTTACTATCTGAACTACCATGGGCTTTTATACAAATTGACTTTGTTCCTAAAAAGGCTGAACCACCATACTCAGAATAATCAAACTTCTTCTTAATTCCTTTAAAAACAGGTTTTAATAGTACTGCACCTATTTTTGAACTAAAGGATTTCATTATTTCTTCTTTAATCATGCCAAATAAATTCATAGCCACACCTTCATACATCTTAAGGATAGTATTACCAACAAACCCATCACAAACTAAAATGTTAACATCACCATTAGATACATCTCTTGGCTCCACATTACCTACAAAATTAAAGTCAGTTTTAGTTAGCATTTGATATACTGTTTTTGTTAGTTCATTTCCTTTTTCTTCTTCTGTTCCTATATTTACTAATCCTATTGTTGGATTAGTCACTTTTAGTATATTTTCAAAGTATACTTTTCCCATTAATGCAAATTGAATTAAATACTGAGGTTTACAATCTACATTCGCTCCTGCATCTGCTACCATAAAAGCTCCGTTTTTACCTGGCATTATAGGTGCTAAAGCTACTCTATCAATTCCTTTAATTCTTCCAATTATAAGTGTAGCACCAGTCATAAGCGCACCTGTACTTCCTGCAGAAACAATAGCTTGAGCTTTCCCTTCTTTTACTAATTGAAGAGCTTTCACAAGACTGGAATCTTTCTTTTTTCTTACAGCCATAACTGGTGGTTCATTAGTACCTATTACTTCTTCACAGTTTAGTATTTCTATTTTATCTTTAGGATATTCATATTTTGAAAGTTCTTTTTCAATAAGTTCTTTTTTGCCTGTAATAATTATGTTTATACCATATTCATTTACAGCTTGAATACACCCCTCCACCACAGCAGCCGGTGCAAAATCTCCACCCATACCATCTACTGCAATAACCATAATCCCACATCCCCTTTTTACGAATTAATAGTGATTGTATATATATTTACTATTTAGTTATTATTTAAAAAAAAGAAAGTCATATGACTTTCTTTTCTTATTTTTCAGTTGAAACAACTTCTTTGCCATTATAATATCCACAACTCTTGCACACTCTATGTCCAAGCTTCATTTCATGACACTGAGGACATTCAACTATTCCTGGTAAACTTAATTTGAAAGTTTGTGCTCTTCTTGAATCTCTTCTTGCTTTTGAAAATTTTCTTGCTGGATTTCCCACAGTAAAACACCTCCTTAATCAGTCGAAAACATGTCTTTAAGTTTTGCCAACCTTGGGTCAATGTCGTCATTGTCACATTGACATGTAGATAGATTTAAATTAGTGCCACAATGCTGGCAGAGACCTTTACAATCTTCTCTACAAATTCTTTTAATTGGCATCGTTAATATTATATTGTTTTCTATTACTTCTGTGATATCTATTGTATCACTATCAATAAAGATGACATCATCATCTCTATTTGCTCCATCATTACTTGTAAATCGCTCTTCGATGACTATATCTACAGCATAATTAAATTTTTCAAGACATCTTGAACAAGTTAACTCTAATAGGGTTTTTATAGTGCCATGTAACGTAAGCATCTCACCCATTTTATTTAAGTTTCCATCTAGTTTAATTGGCTGTAGCAACCTAATGGTTTCTCTTCCATCATAGAAGCTTTCTTCATCAACTTGAAGATGGAGCTCCTTGCTAGTATTTTGCTTGTTTTTTAAATATGACACATCTAATTTCATAATGCTCACCTCTATATATTAGCCACAATTTATTATATAGAGATGAGCATTAAAAGTCAAGGTCTATTTATTTCTTGTCGGTTAATGAACTTTTTTCTTATTTTATAGATTTAGTTATTTCCTTTGTATCTCTAGCAATCATAAGCTCTTCATCTGTTGGAATAACAAATACTTTAACTTTTGAATCAGCAGTAGTTATTTCTATTGCTTCTCCTCTTTTGCTATTCTTTTCACTATCAATGTTAATTCCTAAATAAGTTAACCCCTCGCAAATTTCAGCTCTATTCACTGCTGAATTTTCACCAAGACCAGCTGTAAATACTATGCAATCTACTCCATTTAAAGCTGCTACATAAGAACCTATAGCAGTTCTTACTTTATAATCAAATACCTTTAGAGCAAGATCCGCTCTTTTGTTTCCTTCTTTAGCAGCATTTTCTATATCTCTAAAGTCGCTACTAACACCTGATAAACCAAATACACCAGATTTTTTATTTATTAAATCATTAATATCATCTGCAGACATATTTAATTCTTTCATTAAGAATGGTAATATAGATGGGTCTATGTCTCCGCATCTAGTTCCCATCACTACTCCAGCAAGAGGTGTGAATCCCATAGTTGTATCTACCGCTTTTCCTCCATCTACTGCACAAAGACTTGCACCATTTCCTAAGTGACAAGTTATTATCTTTAATTCTTTTGGGTCTTTACCCATCATTTTTGCAACTTCTGCTGAAACAAATCTATGAGAAGTTCCATGGAATCCATATTTTCTTACTCCATTTTCAGTATAAAGTTCATATGGAAGCGCATATGTAAACGCATAATCTGGTAAAGTTTGATGGAATGCTGTATCAAATACTGCAACCATTGGGGTACTAGGCATTAATTCTTTACAAGCATTTATACCTATTATGTTTGGTGGATTATGAAGTGGTGCTAATTTAACACATGCCTCTAATGCCTCCATAACTTTTCCATCAATAAGTACTGAAGCAGCATATTTTTCTCCGCCGTGAACAACTCTATGTCCTACTGCTGATATTTCTGACATGTTACTAATTACGCCATGTTCCTTGTTAATTAAAGCATCTAATACTAATTTTATTGCCACTTTGTGGTCTTTCATTGGCTGTTCAACAACATACTTTTCATTATTAACTTTTTGAGTTAATATAGAACCTTCTATTCCTATTCTTTCAACTAATCCTTTTGCTAGAACTTTTTCGTCCTCCATGTTGATTAACTGATATTTTAAAGATGAACTTCCACAATTAATTACTAATACTTTCATTTTTAAATCTCCTTTCAAATATATTTAAGCTTTATAATAATACATTACTATACTCTGTGCATTATTTTTCTTGTGCTTGTGCTTGAACTGCAGTTAATGCAACAACATTAACTATATCATCATCACTACATCCTCTTGATAAGTCATTGATTGGTTTAGCAAATCCTTGACAAACTGGTCCTACAGCATCTGCTTTTGCAAATCTTTGGACTAATTTATATCC
>CAZKOJ010000149.1:0-10797 GCA_964554365.1 uncultured Clostridium sp.
AACTTCTAAAAATTTGCTCAAATGTTTCTTCACAATATATCTCAGCTTCCATACAATTAAAATTCACATAAGCAGAGGGTGCGAATCGCTTACTCATACGAAGAATGAGTAGGAGTTTCAGCTTTTATAAGAGTCCAAATTTTAATTTGGTGCGAATCGGTTAAGCAGATATACAAAACCATTGTTTTGATATGGTCGCTTACTCTGTGAGTGCTCATGCGAAAAATGAGTAGGACTTCCATACGAGGGCTGATAAGCCCTAATGCCGAAGGCTGCAAATTTCATTATATCTTTATGGCTTCAAAGTTTGTTACTAAATTAGTATTTAGTGCGCAGCACGTTTAATAGCTCAGATTTTGTCAGTTGAAAAATCAAGATATACTATCTTTGATAAAAAACTATTGCCTAATAAAAAATGGACAAAATCCACTAAGTGGTTACGGAAAGCTTAAATCAAGAATTTGTAGAGAATCTAAATAATTAAGTGCTCCCTGCCTGTCCGGCGTGCGGGCTTATCAGCCCTAGGATTTAAAAAAATGGAATTATCTATGTAAAAGTAAAAAGCATATTCAAAGCAAAATTTAGAGTGGACAGACGCTTAAATATATTGTTAAGAAAAACTTAGAGTGAATTTAGAAGACCTTATGCTTAACGTTTTTAAACTACCGTAATTTCAATCAGGAAGATTGAAGCCACGAGGAGCCCAAGGACGGGCTGATCGAGTGGGTAGGTAGTTTAAAATAAGTGAAGCATTAGGCCTTCTTAATAAACGGACGGTTTTTCGAATAATATATTTAAGCGTAGTCCGCTCTAAATTTGTGGCGTAATATGCCTGTTTTATTTCTGCTCTTCTTGAATCTTGTATATTTTCTTTGCTCTATCTGTATATACAATACCTTCAAGATGATCTACTTCATGGCAAAATGCTTTTGCTAGAATGCCATCCGCATTATATTCCACATCTTTCCAGTTTGAATTTTTTCCCACTACTACAACCTTTTTAGGCCTTACCACTATACCTTCATAGCCAGGATAGCTTAAACAGCCTTCAGTACTATCCGCCTTGCCAATTTTCTTAACTATTTTAGGGTTAATTAATATTATAGGTTCTGATCCATTTTGAAGGTCTATAAGTATTACTCTTTTTAATACACCAATTTGAGGAGCTGCTAATCCAACTCCTGTAGTATTACCTAGAGTATCCTTTAAATCTTTTATAAGATTTAATACCTGTTCATCTACTTTTTCTATCCTTCTACTTACTTTTTTTAATGTGTTATCTCCAAATTGTAATATCTTTCTAACTGCCATAAATTCTTGATTTAAGTATTCATTGAATAATAAACACTTAAAAGTTACCTCCCCTTATTAATCTTTAATTTTTGAAAATGCCATTGTATAATATTCTCATTTACAAATTTATTATACCTTCAATTCTTTAATACATCAAATAAAAAAACCTCTAGGTTTGATCCATAGAGGTTTTTGTAACTTTTCTATTTTTTAAGCAAATTCCAATTGTAATGAAAATTAACAGAATCCTTATACCCCATAAATAGCTTTCTAAATTTTTTATATCATTAACAACTATAGAATATGGAATTACTAAAATTATTTTCCCTAAAATTGCAGCTATAATAAATTTTTTAAAATCTACTAGTAAAAAACCTGCTATGTATGCCACTGCTGCAAAAATAGGATTTGGCATAATACATATAACAAAAATTAAATAACTTCCATATTTATTATTAAAATCTTTTAGTTTATGTACTCTTTCTTCACTTAAAATCCGTTTAATTATTGCTATTCCTAATAATTCACCTATACTATAAGCATATATTAATCCTATGATAAGCCCTATAACAGATAATAACATGCCCATTTCTATTCCAAAAAAGTTGGCATTAGCTTTTATCACTGCTAACTTTGAAATAGGTGGAATCAGAATTTGTATAGCATTAGCACCTATAGAAATAATATAACTTAATGATCCAAATTCATAAAAGTACATTGATATACCTTTTGCATCATCTGTAAACAGCATTTCCATTATACGATTTACATTAATTGAAAAGTCAGGTATCAATATGTATGCAGCACCTAAAATTAAGGTGCTGCATAGAATGAATACCAAAAATTTTTTCTCTTCTATATTATTTTTCAAAAGTTAGTCCTGATCCTGCCCATTCACTAAATGATGCATTGTAATTTTTCACGTTTGTATATCCACACATACGTAATATTTCTGCTTCAAAGCCTGAACGGATTCCCACTGTACAATATGTTATTATTTCATCTTCTGGCTTTAATCCTTTTTTATTAAACACTTCTTTTAAATCAGCAATACTTTTTATAGTTCCATCATCATTATAACAATCACGATATTGGATATGTATTGCACCAGGTATATGTCCTAAAGCTTTTGCACCATTTACATTTTCTCCATGGTTTGTTTTTCCTTCAAATTCTTCTGGAGAACGTGTGTCTACAAGTTTAACTTTCTTTAAATTATCTTTAACATAGTCTGTTGTAGCTATTAACGAGTTATCTAAAGCTGCTATTTTAAAGTCTACTGCAGTTGGCTTAACTTCATCTCTGCTCTTTTCTCCATCATTAGCAGTCCAAGCTGGCCATCCTCCATTTAGCATTTTTGAGTTCTGTAATCCTGCTAGTCTTAAAGTCCAAAGCACTCTTCCTTCTTCTCCTAATCCTTTAGGATCATTGTATACAATTATAGTTTTGCTTCCATCTATTCCTAAACCACCTATTTTTTTAGCAAGTTCATTCTGTGGAAGAGTTACTCCCCAGCCTACTTGTCCCTGTTTTGGTTTCATGTTTGATAATGATTGCCAAGTTACATTTAGTGCACCAGGTACATGTCCACTTTTGTATTCCTTTTCAGCCCTAGCATCTAGTATGATAACCTTACTTAAATTTTCCTTAAGCCAAGTAGCATTTACATAGTATGGTTCCATCTCTTTTTCTATAACTTTTGGCTTTTCAGTATTACTAGCGCTTTTGTTGCTAGACTTATTTCCACATGCTGTTAATCCTGCCATCAATGTTAGTACAATTCCAAATATTGCGAACTTTTTAGAGAATTTTCCTCTTTTAATCATTAAATTGCCTCCTAAAAATATAAAATATAATAATTTATCTATATTATTATAGTCATGTTCAAATATTGTAGTCAAATTGCATTTTTAAATAGGCAATTATGTAGTTATAAATATTTTTAATATATAACTACATAATTACCTGAATTTATTGAAGCATCTTCAAAAACAACTAGTCAGTATTCTGGTTTATTTTCTTTACCATGCCCAAAACAAATGTTATGATATATTTACATACTTATACGTGAAGATTTATTTGAATTTCGTTTTCCTCATCAAACACTATGTAACACTGATTCTCCTCTAATATGTTTTCGTTAATATACTTTTTTACATCTATAAAAAATTTTTCTATGTGATAACTTTTACACAATTTTATTTCTTCTTTAATTATTTTTTCTTTTATTTTTCTCTCATCTTCTTTGTTTATTTCTCTTTTTAGAAATTCTGGAAGCCATTTTTTCTTATTAAATTTTAAGTAATCGTATTTAATTATCTCTTTTAAGTTATCACTATTTTCTTTTATCTTTTCTTCATTAAACTCTATAAACACCTTATAATACTCTGAAGAAGATATATTTCTACTTAAATATCCTTTATTATAGAAAAATTCCCCTAGTTTATTATAAAAATCAAAAGCAGTTTCAAACATAGGAATAAAATATCTTAAAATATTATTAAACTTCCCTGAATTATAATACTTATCTAATACTTCTTCTATTCTCTTTAAAATTATTAACTCTTCATAAGTTATAGAGTTTGTCATTAATATTTCATAAGGAGTGTATGGTGAATATACCATGCCCCATTTTTCAGCTTCCTGTCTCATAGGCGAACCTTTTAAAAGTTTTAAAAATCCCAACTGTATTTCCTCAGGATGTATAGAATACACTTGATTAAACGATTTTTTAAAAGATAAAAAGTCCTCTCCTGGAAGACCTGCTATAAGATCAAGGTGCTGCTTTATATTTTTTATCTTTTCAAGCTCCTCCACTTTTTCCTTTATATCATTAAAATTTACATGCCTATTTATATTTCTTAAAATTTCATTATTTGTAGTCTGCACACCTACTTCAAATTGAATTCTTCCTACAGGTGCTTTACGTAAAAGCTCTACTTCTTCCCATCTTAAAATATCCGCTGAAATTTCAAAGTGGAATGTAGCTTCTGTGTTAAGCTCTATTAAAAACTTCCATATTTCTGTTGCAAATTTAGAATCGCAATTAAAAGTCCTATCCACAAACTTTATAAGTTTAACTCCCTTATCCACTAAAAATTTCAACTCTTTTTTAATTCTATTCACATCTAAAAACCTAACTCCATGAATAGTGGAAGAAAGACAATACTTACAATTAAAAGGACATCCTCTGGATGCTTCATAATAAACTATCTTATTTTCCAAGTTTTCTTCTTGGTTATAAGGAAAAATAACCTTATCTAAATCCATAAGAGGTCTCTCTCCATTAAACCACACATTTTCTTCTACTTTAAAGCATAAGCCTTTAATGTTTTTAAGATTAATTAAATCTTTTTCTGCAGATTTTTCATGTTCCAATTTCCATTCAATAAACTCTCTATAAGTTTCTTCACCCTCGCCTAAAATAACATATTCTCCTATGTTTTCTTTTAGAAAACTTATGCTATCATAAGATACCTCCGGACCCCCATAAAGTATTTGTATATTAGGTTTTACAAGCTTTATAAGTGTTGCCAAGCCCTGTATAAACTCTATGTTCCATATATAACAAGAAAAAGCCAGTACATCCGGCTCCTCTTTTATAAGTTCTTCTAAAACCCTTTCTCTTCTATCATTTATAGTAAATTCCTTAATTACACAATCATAATCTAAATCTTTAGTATATGCTTTTAAATATCTCACAGCTAAATTACTATGAATAAATTTTGAATTAAGCGCTGTTAATACTACTTTCATTTTTATCTTCATTTCCTCTCTTTGGATTTTTTTCTTCAGAAATATTGACTTCTATGGATTTTTTCTTTTTAGCTTTTATACAATAAATACCATTAGAAGACTTAATGTCTTCTATGTCAAAAAAGTTTTGTAAAAGGCTAGCTGCATTTTCTTTTGAATTATCTTTAAATATGTTTAAATCTTTTACTTTTATTTCTCTTACTTTCTTTTCAGTGACAAGTATCTTTATAACTCCGTTGAACATTTTTTTGTAACCCTTATCTATGTCCCATATATATATCATTCCATCTTCATTTAAATATTTGTATATATCTTTTATAAAACTTTTCTTGTTTATTTTAAACCATATACTACTAAAAGAAAAGAATAAAATACAAATATCATAAAAGTTACTCTTTATATTTATTTCTTCCTCCTTTCCACTTATATAATCAATATTTATATCATGATTATGTTGTTTATAAATATTATAAACAACACCATTATTATCCATGCTTATATCAAGCACATTTCCTTTAAACATTTCACTTTCCATATTTAAAAGTATTTCTTTCTTCATATAATCACCACCTTTTATATATTTTCTCCAAAAGAAAAAAAATTCCTCCAAATTAAGGAAGAATTTTATATTCTTTAACTTTTAAGTAATACTTAACCATAAGCCCTGCCGTAGTACGTTGCGCTTCTTGTAGTATAGCAACAGCTATTTTGCCATACTTTTCATCTCTTGAATATACACCCATATTTTTAATATAAGTACTGTTTGCCATAATCGCATTATTTATTATATAATCTTCTAAATTTTCATATACTACAGCTCCTTCTTTAGCCATAAAAGAATAGTCTGTCATTAACCTACTTATAATCCATAATTCAAATTTTCTATGACTTTTTAAAAGCTTATTATTTACGTGTTGAGGTACTGTAGCGTCCTGTACAAGATGGCATGATGCTCCAAAGTAGAATAATGCTTTTGACAAATCTCCTGCATCCATAAAGTTTATAGATTTATTGTAATACTTTTTACACTCAGTTAAAGCATCAGAAAATCCATAAAGCCCTTTTCCTTTACTCACATGATAAAAATGATTGGAACTTTTAAAGTCTTGATCTGCCCAAGTTACTCCATTATTCAATTCCCTTATGTGTTTATTAAAAAATTCAAACTCTTCTTTATATCCATCATTTTTTAATATTTCAATTGCCTGTATTATTATAAATTTGTGTACTGTACAATAAGTCTTTAAAAATTTTTTCTTAAGAGGATTCACTGCAAGCATTATCCCTCTTAGTGCACTTCCATAGGTACTTTCTAATTTTTTATCCATTTATCAATCTATCTCCCTTAGATTAAATTTAATCTTTTTGAAGTTTTAGCACTATCAATATTCCTAAAACAACAGTTGTTAATAGGTACGTATATAACCCTTTACCCATATTCAAGTTATTATGGACAGTTCCTTTTTCTATACTATATAAATATCCTTGTTTTTCGTCAAGTAGCAATAAACCTTTTTTATCAAATTTTAAGCTAGAAATCTCTGAATTTTTATCAAATTTAGCTTCTTCTTTAACTAATCCTACTCCACTAAAGCCACATAGTTCTTTGTTAAATTTATCATAAAAATATATATGATTTTTCTCACCTAAAATTCCACTGTTATCTACAGCTAGTGATTGTATGCTATTTACAGTTTTATGTTGATATAAAGGGGAAGGTGGGTTTGTAGTAGGATGATTTTCTAATACAAATTGCAACTGACCATTTCCCTTACCCTTAAATTTAGGAGATGTAACTGGATCTCCTCCACTGTAATCAGGCCAACCATACCATATTCCCTTTTTAATTTCATATATATAGTCAGTATCGCCTTTAACAGGTCTTAGTCCTCTATCTTCCATTCCACCAACTGAAGCTATTAATTTTCCTTCACTATTAAAATCTATTCCTGTTATATTTCGTATTCCCCATGCTAGAGTTTCCATGTTACCTGTATTTAAATTGTATATTAATACACATGAGTTCCCAGGAAAATGTTCTGGGATAATTTGACCATTTATACTTTTAGTTCTATAGCTTTGATAAGCTCCAGTTTTAAGCTCACCAAAATTAAGCCCCTTTAAGGTTATGTCTTTTGGTGATATATCATGTGCATAAGGTTTTTCATCAATCCATTTATTATCTTTACCCACTACCCCTGAGTTAGTAGCTGCTCCTATAGTTACATAAAGATAATCTCCCCTTATTTTTACAATACTATTCCTATAATCTCCATAATTAGGTATATATTTAATTAATTCTGACATTTTATTATTATTAATATTATAGCAATATATTTTTGTATCTGAAGAAAAATATATGTTGTTGTTATAATAATCTATGCTATAAATATTTAGATTGCTATTTTTAAATAAGTAATAACTTTTTCCATTGTTTTTTATAATTTGTATTTTATCATTATATGCTATGTAGTAATTTCCATATTTGTCTACAGTAAAATCTGATGCTCCTTTTAGCCCTTTATATTTTATATTACACTTTAAATCTTTGTTATGAACAATTAAATTTTTAACAACATAATCCTTATAATAATATTTTTGTATTATAAAGGTTGCAAAAAACATAAAAATAAATAACAGTAAGATTTTAAAGAATTTCTTCATAATATATATCTCCTTACAATATTTCTTTAAGATATATATATTTTAAAATCTGACTGTATATGTATATAACCATATTTATAATAATAAATTTCTCTATGTATTTATAAAAACTTTTATCCTCGGCATTTCTTATTATGTGTAAGTTCTATATGTTCTTGCTCAACTCCAGAAAGCACCTTAAATATTTCTCTAATATTTTCATCTGATATATCTTTACTGTATCTTTCATAATATTCCACAGCATGTTTTTCTCTTTTACTTGCCATTTCTAGTAGAATCTCATCACTATCATATTTTGAATAATCCATCTCTCTTAATATTGGAGTTTCTTTTAAACCACATATTTTCTTATGAATTTTAGAATGCATATATTCTACTCTTGATAATGCTTCAAACATTTTTTTAATTGTTTCATCACTAGCTGATGCTGAAGCTTTTTTATAAAAATCACCATTAAAAATTTCCAATTTAACTGCATGGTCTATTATTTTTAAATGATTTTGCTGCAATTTACTTCTATCATATTCTATTTCTTCTCCATTTTCTATCAAATATTCCATTGGTGCCCCACAAAATGGACAAAATATTATATTATCCTTGCTATTAGAATTTATAAACGCTTCTTTATTGAAGTTATAATTTTTTTCATTTATGTCCATTCCACAAATCACACAAATTAATTTATTCATAACAACATCCCTTTCTAAACAATAATTGGTTATTTTAGTATAACATAAAAACATCCTACTTACGATGAGCAAAGGATTTTTACAATTTCCTCCTAATAATATGAGTTTATGAATTTAAACTTAACTGATATTATACTTTTTACATTTAAAGCATATATATAAACAAATACAAATTAAACATAAAATGCATGAGGTATTATATGATAAGAGATAGATTTTTAAAGAACTCCATTATATTAATATTTTCTAATTTAGTCACAGGTATTTTCGGTTTTATATTTTCCATAATACTTTCTCGTAAAATGGGCGCTGAAGGAATGGGACTTTACGGACTAGTGATGCCTATATATGATTTATTTATATGCCTTATATGTGGAGGAATGATAACCGCCATATCAAGGGTAGCTGCTATTCATTATAGTAAAAATGATTTTAGAAATTTAAATAGGTCTGTAGACATATCCATGTTATTTGATTCCATTTGGGCTATTGTAGTAATTTGTTGTGTTTTTATAGGGTCTACTTACATAAGTAATTATATAATAAAAGATTCTAGAACTGTACATGCCCTACAAGTTGTATGTCCTGCTATGCTTTTTATAGCTCTTTCTTCCATATTAAAGGGCTACTTTTATGGAGTTTCAGATATTAAAATACCTGCCTTTATAGACATATTTGAAAAATTTTTTAGAATTGTTATTTTTCTTACTATAATAAATACATTCCTTCTCAAAGGGGTGGAAAATACAGTTACAAGTGCCTATATAACTTTAACATTAGGTGAGCTTTTAAGTCTTGTTTTGCTATACATATGTTATAAGCGAAAACAATTCAAGCTTGGAACTAGTTTCAGCATACCAGAAGATAAGCTTCAGCTTTTATTTAATATTTTAGTTATATCTTTCCCTTTATGTATTAACGGATTTTTGTCTACCTCTTTATCCACTATTTCTACTTTAATAGTACCTAGACGACTTGTAAGTTCAGGTATAGACTACAGTGTTGCTCTATGTTTAATAGGTAAATTTAAGGCAATGTCATTGAGCATAATTTTTTTCCCTATTTTAATTGTTAATTCTATATCTACAGTACTTATACCAGATTTATCAGAGAAACTAAGCAAAAAAAATTATTGGGCAGTGGAAACTAGAATTTCTCAGGTTATAAAAGTTGCTTTTTTACTAGGAATTACCACTATGATTATCTGTATTACTATTCCTAATGAATTAGGAACACTATTTTATGACAGAAAAGATTTAGGAAATTACATAAAATTTGCTTGTCTTTCTGCTCCAATTACTTATACAGCTACTACCACCTTTGGAATATTAAATGGATTAGGGAAACAAAATGTTCTTTTGAGAAATTCATTAATAGTATCTTTAGAAGAATTAATTCTTTTATATACACTCACAGGTATATCATGGATAAATATATATGGGTATGGTATAAGCTTAATACTAACTTCTATTACAGCATTAGTTTTAAACATATATGAAATAAATAAAATTTGTCATCTTAGTTTTACAGCCTATGAATTACTAGTATATTTACTTTTAGGTATTTTATTATATTTCATATTATGTGTTATTAACGTGTCACTTCCCTATTCAATGTTCACATTTAAAATTTTTACTATGATAGTATCAGCATTTGTACTAGCCTTAATATCCGCAATTTTTATAATTAAAAAGAACTTTTAGAAGACATTTTAAAAGCATACTCCGATGCAATTTTAACTATATTGCAGCTGCTATATATTGTTCAGAAACTAATCGCTTCGTTTAGAAGTTCTAATGCTTTACTTATTCAAAAATGCCTACCTCCTCAAATGCGCCTTCCTTGGCGCCTTCGGAGCTTGTGCCTTCCATGGCACAAATTACGGCATTTTTGAAACGTCAAGCAAAGAACTTCTAAAAATTTGCTCAAATGTTTCCTCTCAATATATCTCAGCTTCCATACAATTAAAATTCGCATATTACTTTCATTCTTTAAATATAAGCCAGAGAGCCCCAACTTTTAATTTGGTACGAATCACTTTTGATAGCAGAAATTTTGTCAGTTGAAAAATTAAGACATACTATCTTTGACAAAAAACTATTTCCTAATAAAAAATGAAAAAATCAATTAAGTGGTTGAAGAAACCCCAAATCAAGGCTGACTTAACATTCAAGAATTCTAAAATAGTATAGCTTTAAAAAAACAGATATTTTACTGGACACTATAGTGATTGATTAAACGTAGACATAACACTTAGATTTCTATACAATCTAAGCAAGTAACTTCTCACTGCCTAGCGGCGTGCGGGCTTATCAGCTCTAGGATTCAAAAAAATGAATTTATATATGTAAAAATAAAAAGCATATTTAACGCAAAATTTAGAGTGGACAGAAGC
>CAZKOJ010000150.1:0-10714 GCA_964554365.1 uncultured Clostridium sp.
AGTGTTTTTTATTGATGAAAATTACTAATTTTTTAAAACAATTATAGTAATTATAGAATACTAGAAGTTAAGTTCTTTAATTATTCTTCGCAACTTTCAATTTTCAATTTCTTATTAATATAAATATTTTAGAATTTTTTAAAATTTATTTTATGCTTAAGTCGTTATAATATTTATGTTTAAATAGTGCAGTATATTTTAGATGAAATTATATAGTTACGTATAAAAATATGTAGAAAAAATCTGTGAAATAGTATAGAATCAATATCAAGTGAAACTTAGTTAAAATTATCTAAGAACTTATCACTAATTATAATATGATTTACAGATATTTTAGTATCAGTGACTGTTGGTTATTTGATAATATTGTATGTGAAAATAAAATTATTAAATCTAAATGAATGGGGAAATGATATTGAATGCTTTAAAAAATATATGGATATTTTTATTTTTTGTAATAATTATTTTTCTCTTTTTAAATAAATATGAGAGTAATGTAAATGCTAAAACACAAGAAAATATTAAAGAAATAAAAATAGTTATAGATGATAAATATCCGCCTTATGTTTTCAGAGATACCAATGGTGAACTTCAAGGAATAATCATAGATCAGTGGAAACTTTGGGAGAAAAAAACAGGGATAAAAGCTATAATAAATGCTATGGATTGGAACAATGCTTTGGAAGTTATGAAAAATGAAGAATATGATGTAATTGATACTATGTTTGCCAATGAAGAAAGAAGCAAAGTTTATGATTTTTCATCACCTAGTATAGATATAGAAGTGCCTATTTTTTTTCAGAAAAACATCTATGGAGTAAATGATATTAACTCATTAAGAGGATTTCAAGTAGCAGTAAAAAAAGGTGATTTTAGTGTGGATTTTTTAAAGAAAAGAGGTATTAATAATTTAAAAGAATATGATAGTTATGAGAGTCTAATTGAAGATGCTAAGGATCAAAAAATATCTATATTTGTTATGGATAAGCCACCCGCTTTTTATTATATATATAAAATGGGAATAGGAGATAAATTCAAATATTCTAACCCTTTGTATACTGGACAGTTTCGTAGAGCAGTGAAAAAAGGAAATACTGAAATGATGGATATTGTAGAGAATGGTTTTTCACTAATTACAAAAAGTGAGTATAAGCAAATTGATAAGAAGTGGCTTGGAGATTCAAATGTTAATATTAAATATATAGAATACATAAAAATTTTATCTATAATAATAGCGATAGTTTTATTATTTTCTATTGTTTACAATTACATACTTAAAAAAACTGTGAAAAATAAGACAGAACAACTTGTGAAAGTTTTTGAAGACTTAAAAATAAGCGAAAAAAAATACAGAGAATTGTTGTCAAATTTAAGGGTTGGAGTTGCAGTCCATTCCACAGATGGACAAATATTAATGGCAAATAAAGAATATTTTAAATTATTTGGAATGACAGAGAAAGAACTGAAGAATGAAATGTTATTGAAAACTTGGTGGCCATTTATAAAAGAAAATGGAGAGGCATTATCTATTGAAGAATATCCTGCCTATAAAGCTTTAAAAAATAATGTAGCAATTTATAATTATACTATGGGGATAAAAGCATTTGGAAAAGGAGAAACTGTTTGGGTTGAGGTTGATGCTTTTCCTCAATATAATAGTGAAAAATCTTTAAAAGAAATAGTTACTACTCTTGTAGATATAACAAATAGAAAAAAATCTCAAGCAAAAATATATGAAATGAGCATTTATGACAATCTTACAAGATTGTATAATAGAAATTATTTTGAAAATGAATTGAATAAATTTAAACGTAAGAGTTTGTTGTCTATAGGAATTGTTATGTGTGATTTGGATGGACTTAAGCTAATTAATGACACACTAGGACATCATATTGGAGATGATTATTTGCGTATTGTAGCAGATATATTAAGATCTTGCTTTAGAAAAAATGACTTAATAGCAAGAATAGGTGGAGATGAATTTGCTATTATTATGCCAAATGCTACTCTGGAGCACATTAAAAAGGGAAGATATATGCTGTATAATAATATAAAAAAGTTAAATAATAGTGATAGATTAATACCAATTAGTGTTTCATTTGGTTATTCATTAAGTAATAACTCTATTGAAAATTTGGAAGAAATTCTTAAACAGGCAGATAATAATATGTATAAAGAAAAGCTTTTGCACCGTCAAAGTAATAAAAATGAAATTGTACAATTGTTGATGAAGATGTTGGAAGCTAGAGATTTTATAACTGAAGGACATGGCGAAAGATTAAAAGAATTAGGAAGTAGCCTTGCAGTTGCTGCAGGTATGTCAGAAAATGAAGCAGAAGATATAAAGCTATTAGCACAATTTCATGATATAGGCAAAGTTGGAATACCGGATAGAATACTGTTTAAACCTGATAAACTTAATGCAGAGGAATTAGCTGAAATGAAACGTCATACAGATATAGGTTATCGTATAGCGTCTGCTTCACCAAATCTTGTACATATTGCAGATTGGATTTTCAAACATCATGAATGGTGGAATGGTAAAGGGTATCCATTAGGAATTAAAGAACAGCATATTCCTATTCAGTGCAGGATACTTTCTATTGTAGATGCCTACGATGCTATGACAAATGATAGACCTTACAGAAAAGCATTAACAAGAGAACAGGCAATTAATGAGATTGAGAAATTCTCTGGAAAACAGTTTGATCCAGTTCTTGCAAAAAAATTTATAGAAATTTTAAATTTAGATTGCAATATTGAAAAAGCAAAACTTTCTCCAAATGAAGCTTAGTTATTGGACAAAATATATAGAAATAATGTGAGTTTTAGCGTATAATAGTGGGAAATACATAGTAGTTTTACACTATTAAGAAGTTATGAGGTGACTTAAAGTTTGAAGGAGTATAATAGAGAGTATGTAGAGTTTTTAAATGAATTAAAAAGTAAAATAATTAATTCACAGCAGGATGCTATTACTGAAGTGAATAGGGAATTACTTATGCTTTATTGGAATATTGGAAATTTAATCTTAGGAAAACAAAAGGAAGAAGAATGGACAAACAATCTTGTTGGAAATTTATCAGAAAATTTAAAAATAGCGTTTCCAGAGCTACAAGGCTTTTCGGAAAAAAACTTAAAATATATGTGCAAATTTGCTGAAGAATATAAAGATAAGGAGTTTATTCAACAAGTTGCAGCAAAAATAACTTGGCAGCATAATATTATTTTAATGGATAAAATCAGTGACTTTGTTAAAAGAATCTGTTATGTAAATAAAATTATTGAAAATGGATGGTCAAAACATACATTACTTAATAAAATAGAGCTAGAATTTGGAATTGACGAAAGTGGACTTCAAGAAGATCAAGTTGAGAATGAGAACAATATAGATAGTGATATAGATAATAAGCCTATAGTTAATGATGTTCCAGATGAGAAAATTGCAGAGGACAATATTATCGATAGTGATAATACACAGCATAATATTAAGGAGTTAAAAAATAATATGCCTGCTCATCCATCAGATTGGTCAATTCAGTTGTTAAAGGATCCGTACATACTTGATTTTTTAACTTTTTTAGAAGAAATAGAAGAAAAGGACTTAGAAAAACAATTACAAAACTATGTTACAAAATATTTTTTTGAACTCCAATCAGGGTTTGCTTTTGTAGGAAATAAATATCATATAGAAGTAGAAGGAGAAGACTACTACTTTGATTTGTTATTCTATAATCTTAAGCTAAGATGTTATATAAACATTGAATTAAAAATAGGCAGCTTCAGACCAGAATATTTGGGAAAACTTACTTTCTATTTATCGTTACTAGATGATACGTTGAAATCAGAACATGATAAAGCATCTATAGGCATTATAGTATGTAAAGATGAAGAAAAATTAATTGTACAATATGCATTTAAAGATACGACAAAGCCAGAAGGATATACAGAGTACAGTTTAACACAAGACATTCCACAAGAGTTTAAATTAAGCTTACCTACGGTAAAAGAAATTGGTTTTGGAATTAAGGAAAAGCTAAAGAGTTGATAAAATATGAAAAATTAACATGTATATTATTAATAGAGAATTATGTGTAAAACGCTTAATTTTACTTTGTAAAAATAGGCGTTTTTATTGTGAACAAAATTAATTAAAATGGTTTTTAGTACAATATTAATATGTTTTATATGTATTTATTTATATTATATGGAAAAGTTGACAAATTAAATAAAGAGCGTATAATAACTTATGGAAAAGTATTTTTTTGTAATATACAATAAAATTTAACATATAAATGCAATGAAGAAGAAGAGTAAGTAAAGGTTCAATTAAAAGAGAGTCGATGAGGGTGGAAATTCGATATTTGAAAATACTGAAAAAAGATTTGGAGCAGCAATCCTAAATTTTTTAGTAGGTATAATGGCAACGTATAACACATAAAAATCGTATTACAATTTATGTAATATGTTTGAATGGCTTTTGTGCCAATTTAAGTAGTGCCGCGAAAGTATAACCTTTCATCCTATTATTAGGATGAAAGGCTTTTATATTGTACAATAAAAATTTATATTTAATAAAGGTGGGTGGGATATGAAAAATAAAATAATTGATTTAACTACTATTATATTTGGAATTTTTTTATTTTCTTTTGCCGTGAATGTATTTTTTGCTCCGTATCATATTGTGCCAGGCGGTATTTCAGGTTTAGCAATTGTTCTTGAGAACTTATTACATATTAAAAAATCAATCATAATAGGAATATTTAATATACCAATTTTCTTATTAGGATTATGTGTACTTGGTAAAAAATTTGTTATCAATACATTGTTGGGGGTTTTTCTAGTTCCAGTATTTGTTGAATTAACTAGTAATATTGGTTCTATTACAAATGATGTACTGTTAGCTACAGTACTAGGTGGTGTTATGACAGGAATTGGAGTAGGAATGCTTTTAAGTAAACAAGCATCTCTTGGTGGCACAGATACAATTGCAAAAGTTATATCTAAATTAATAAATAAACCTGTTGGAAAAGTTCTTATGTTTGTGGATTTATCTATAGTTTTAATTACAATTTATGTATTTGGAATAGAAAAAGCATTATATGGTATGGTTACAGTATATATAATTGGTAGAGTAGTTGACATATATATTAAAGGATTTAAAGATTCTAAATCAGTGTTAATAATTTCAGATAATATTGAAGAAATTAACAGACTTATTTTAACAGAAATTAATGGGAGAACCACCAAACTTGAGGCAAGGGGTGGCTATACAGATTATAAAAAAATAATTTTGATGTGTGTTATTACAAGTAAAGAATTAATAAAGGTAAAAGGAATTGTTAGTAACATTGATAGCAACGCTTTAGTTTTAGTTCAGGATTCATATGAAGTGTACGGAAAAGGATTTAGTATTACATAAGCTTATAGTGAACTACTCACCGTATAAGAGGACGTGAGTAGTTCACACAAAAAGTTAAAAAAAGAAATTTCAGTATATAATGTACTGAATAAGTTATTTATTATAATTAAAAATAGAAACATCTACCCCAAAAAGTAGATGTTTTTGTATTTTGTATAAAGATATTTATTTAGTCTAAGCTATTTTAATGTTCTATTCTTTCTAACTTATAAATAACTGGATGAAGACCATCATTGCAACATTGAATTGCTACACCATCATGTTTTACATAAGGACTATTTTTCCCAGAGGCTAAAAGTTCAACTCTATTTTTTATCCCTTCCCAAGCCCCCATACAAAAATTAATAGGTTTACTGCAATCTTTTGAGATATACTCCTGACCTTCCTCATTTTTTGAACAAATAACAGGAATTTTATCTGCAGCATATTCTGCATGAATATCTTCTAACTTTAACTTTTTTAAAACTGTAATTTTTACATCATAGTATGTTGATACTTCCATAATATCACTCCTAAATATTAAGTTTATTAATTAAATAACAATATAAATTTTGTCACAAAGCATGACTTATATATTAGATGAAAGATCTTCTAAATCTTTAGTTGAGGAGTTTAATATGTTTAAGCTAGCACCTATTTCCTGTAAACTTGAAGCTTGATTTTGAAATACAAAATTAACTTCTTCGATACTAGCATTTACATTTCCAACGGAATCTCTTATTTTTTTTAGTGTATCATTAATTTGTTTAATTGCCTCGCTACTTGAATTAGATAATTTTCTTATTTCTTCAGCTACAACGCTAAAACCTTTACCAAGTTCACCAGCTCGTGCAGCTTCTATTGCTGCATTCAAACCTAATAAATTTGTTTGTTTAGCTATATTTTCTACAAATCTTAATATTTCATCTGTATTCTTTACTTCATCATTTGTTGCACGTACCTCTTCCAAAATACAATTATTGGATAGGGCTACATTTTGTACTTCTGATGAAACATTCTCAATTACAGTAGATATTTCTGATAAAGATGCAGATAAATTTTTAGAAGTATTTAAAACTTCCTCTCCCCAATGAGTTTTACCAATAGCAAAACTTCCTACTATAGTCCCGTTTTCATCTTTAACTGGAATAGCTATAGCCTTCATTGAATTTCCAAATAGCTCTTTAGATAATATTTTTACTACAGTTTTATCTTGCTTCATGCAATCTGAGGCAGGAATATTATCAGGAATTAAATCACCTTCATGAATATTACCATTGTAATATGTATTTAAAGATGAAGATATAATTCTAAGAACCCTTTCCCTATTGCATATTAAAAAGCTAGCTTGTCCTTCAAAAAAATCATTAATAAATGGAACCATTTTTTCTAAATTTCTAAGTGCTTCTTGTTCTGATGAATCTATCATAAGTTTTCCTCCTTTATTTTGATCTAAATTTAAGTATATTTGATATTACAATTTTCTACTTTTTATATCATTATTTTACTATATTACCGAATAAAAATCTACAAATGAAAGCTTTTCAATAACATTAAAATAAAGAGTTATAGATTTAAAGTAAAGTATTTATTGAAATATTTTTAGGATAGTTTACTTATTATATAAGATTTTGAAATAGTATCATATTGATAAATTTATCAATATGATACTATATTCTGATACTTAAATGTAATTTGTAACAATGAGTAAATATAGAAAAATTGATAACAATAGTAATTGAATATTAGGGAAATATGGAGATATGATTATAATATTTGTAGTAGTAACCTTATTATTAATTAATGTTTTCAATATTTAAGGGATTGGTATAAAAAATGCTATATTAAATTTAGATATATGCTAGTTGCATTGTTAAAATGTTGAACAATAAGCAAATATATTTTAATTTTAAAGATTACATTGGAGTATATTAAAAAAATTAAAAATGAGGTATGAATATGGATAACATAAAGGAAGAAATAGCATTAAGATGGAATGAATCTTCAACTAATTATGATAAGCAATATAGCCATGGCATGAAAAGTAAAGCAGAAGAAATTCAATGGAAGAAATTTTTAAAACAAGTTGTTGGAGAAGAAAAAAAATATATACTGGATGTAGGTTCAGGAACGGGTTTTTTATCAATACTTTTAGGGGAACTTGGACATATTTGTGAAGGTATAGATATATCAGAAGGTATGATGGCTGTGGCAAAAGAAAAAGCAAAAGAAAAAGGGTTAGATATTAAATTTACATTTGGTGATGCAGAAAATTTATCTATGAAGGATAATACATATGATGTAATAATAAATAGACATATACTTTGGACATTGCCAAACCCTGAAAAGGCTATAAAAGAATGGAAGAGAGTTCTAAAACCGGGAGGAAAACTTATAATAATTGATGGAGATTGGTTCTATAAAAGAACTGTTACAGACAAGCTTAAAATTTCATTAGGAAAATTCCTAATTAGTATTACAGAAAGTCAGGATGGGCACAAAGGCACTTATAGTAAGGATGTACAAGAAAAGCTTCCTATGATGAAGGACGAAAATGCAAGAAATCTACATAAACTAGTAAAAGATGTAGGACTAAAGGATATAAAAATTGTGCATATGAATGAAGTTGATGGAATAGAAAAAGAAAATATGCCTTTTAAACATAGACTTGTAAATGTATATAAAAGGATTTGCATAACTAGTAAAAAATAGTGGCAAAATTATATATATTCAATGTGAAAATAAAAGTACCTGCATAAAAATGGTAGCAGGTACTTTTATTAATCATTTAAATAATCTTTTAAATTTTTATTTGTATTTCTAAGTCTTTTTAAAGCTTTTGATTCTATCTGACGTATTCTTTCACGAGTAACATTAAAATGGAAACCAATTTGTTCTAGAGTTTTAGGCTGTTTATCGAAGATTCCAAATCGTTCTCTCAGTATAAACTCATCACGATGGGGTAGAGTAGATAACATAGATTGTATTTCTTTTCTTAAAGAATCATTGACAAATTTATTTTCAACATCCATATTATCATTTTCATCATGATAAAATAAATTACTGCTCATAGGGATGAAATTCAATAATTCAGTATTAAATGAATCATCTTCATTTATAAATTTATTTAGAGAGTATATTGATTTATAATTTAGAATATAAAATTTTAAATTATTATACTCTTCTATAGAAATATCTAGACTAGAGCATATTTTACTAATATCAATTTTTTTATAATTAAGAAGATGATAGCGTTCAAGTCTTAATAATTTATTTATTTTTTCAACTAAATGAATAGGAAGTCTTACCATGAAACCTTTATCATATATGGCCCTAGACATATTTTGTTTTATCCAATAGTAAACGTAAGTAGAAAACTGAGTATCCATTTCTAAATTGAATTTCTCAATACCTTTTATAAGACCAATAAATCCTTCTTGTACAAGATCTTCAAAGTCTAAAGAACATATAGAACTCATATAGTTTGCTAGTTTTTTTACTAAATTTTCATTGTTTATTATTAAAGCATCTCTTGCATTCAAGTCTCCATTTAATTTATAAAGAATTAAAAGATCACGGTTACAAGATTTAGTATTTATTATTCTTTTAGTATAGTTCATATACATATTTCATCACCTAAATTATTAATTCTATAACGGCAATAAAAAACCTCTATAAAAATTTAGAAAATACAAAATATTTTTAATTTGCAGTGTAAGTATTAAAGATACTGCGTTTTACTTAAGTTCATATATACCAAAATAGTTAGGTCCATTTGTATAAGATTTTCCTATTAGACAAACATATAGTGTACAGAGTAAGATTCTATAAAGGGTTTATTGTATTTTTTATATTTAGATTTTTATAGGTTTTTAAAATGAATATATTTAGAAATTTTCAGGAGGGTAAAAATGATATTTGACATAAAAAAGGACCAAATGACTCCAAAAGAGAGGATGGATGCTTTTAGCAAAGGTAAAGAAATAGATAGAGTGCCTTGTATGCCTCAAATGGGGGTTACTATGGCTCCTTTTATAGGTGTATCTATTTATGATTATTATCATAATCCAGAATTAATGGCTAGGCTTGAAATAGAATTATTTAAAAAATTTAGACATGATAGTGTGGGGGTCGGTATATGTTTAAGAGGTATAGCAGAAGCTATGGGAACAAAAATAGCATATCCTAAAAACGGAATATCATATGTAGAAGAACCTGTTTTAAAAAGTATTAAAGAAGTAAACAAACTATCTCCAGCAGATCCATATAAAGATGGAAATATTCCTCTTAGATTAAAGGCTTTAAAAATGGTTAAAGATGCATTAGGAGATCAAGTGGATGTAGGTAGTGATATGCCAGCACCTTTTAGTGCTGCTTCAGATGTTTTAGGTACAGAAAAGTTTTTGAAAGCTATAATAAAAAATCCAAAGGAAGTTCATCAATTATTAGAGGTAGTTACAGAAACTAATTTAAGAATTATAGATATTTTTGCTAATTTAGGTGTAGGATTATGCATGTCCGACCCAGTAGCTTCAACTAGCTTAATTGGTGTTAAAACATTTAGAGAATTTGCTATGCCTTATCAGAAGAGATGCATAGATAGAATGAGAGAAAAAAGTGGTAAGGGAGCCACATTGCATATATGCGGAAAGAGCAGAGGAATATGGGATTCACTTGTGGAAACAGGTATGACAACTTTGAGTTTAGATAATATAGAAGATATGGAAGAAGCTAAAAAAGTTATAGGAGACAAAGTTTGTATTGTAGGTAATGTTGATCCAGTTGATACTATGAAATATGGAACTAAAGAAGATATTATAAAAGAAGCTAAAGAATGTTTAAGAAAAGGGTATGACAGTCCTAAAGGATTTGTTTTAAGTACAGGCTGTCAAATACCAGTAGATTCACCTATGGAAAATATCCAAACTTTAATGGACGTGGCAAGAAGTTATGGAACATATCCATTAGATCCATCTAAATGGGGTAATTTACAAAAAGGTATTTCATAGAGCTAAAATTGTAACTAAAAATAAACATGATATGTATAATAAAGAGCATTTGACTAAAATTTCAGATGCTTTTTATTATATTGTTTAAGAAATAGCTTCAGAAAATTAACAAATTAATGATATTTATGGGGAAATGTACGTAAACTCAAGCAAGCGTGTCGGTATATGAAATATGTAGGATATATATCAATTAAGTAAGTATAGTGCATATAAACTTAGATTTAGCCAATAATAGTAGTACATATTAAAATTAAAGGTGTTAAACTAATGAAGTTGCTTGAGAGAGCAGCGAACAAAAAGAAGT
>CAZKOJ010000151.1:0-10441 GCA_964554365.1 uncultured Clostridium sp.
GAAAACCGGCGTACGGGTGACCGTACCTAGGGTTCGAATCCCTATCTTTCCGCCATTTTTTTATAAAAACTAATGTAGGGCATGGAGAAATACTCAAGTGGCTAAAGAGGCGCCCCTGCTAAGGGCGTAGGCCGGGTAACCGGCGCGAGGGTTCAAATCCCTCTTTCTCCGCCACAAAGAGCACCTAAGTTATAGGTGTTTTTATTTTATAATTATATAAGTATAAAATTGATATTTTTATACAGTTGTGTTAAAATGATTATGTTAATATGCGTCGGTAGCTCAGTTGGATAGAGTAGCTGGCTACGAACCAGTTGGCCGGGGGTTCGAATCCCTTCCGACGCACCATATAAAAAAGCTCTTGATTTTCAAGGGCTTTTTTTATTTTTATGTTTAATAATCCAAATAAACTTATATATTGACATTAATAGTAAGAAAACATAAAATGAACATAAATGTTCAAAAATTAATTTTATTGTATTTAGGAGATAAAAATGGAAAAGTTTATTCAATTTATTGGAGAGAGTGAAAATATTATTACAGATAATTTTAAAAAATATTCTAAGAAACTTGGTTACTCTAATTTTTTGATGATAATTGACAATAATTCCCAGAAATTCATTCATAATATATCAAAATTTCTTATTAATAATTCAATATATATAGAAAATAAGCCAGATATAGAGAGTATTTCTACTTTAGATAAATCAGATTTATTATTCTTAATAAAGCAAATGGATAAATATGTTCAGTATGGATTAAGTTTATCAGAGATCAATAATATTATTAACTACTTTAAATATAGTTACATATATGCTTTGAATAAATGGGATATGAATGAAGAATATAAAAATTTATGTGTAAACTATGTAATACTTAGTTTTGATTATATACAATTTAAAGTTTGTGAAAAATGTTTTAATATTAATAAAGTTAAACAAATAGAAGAACTTAAAAAAGAAAATTTAAAAATTACCGATGAAAAAAATAAATACTTATCAATATTTGAAAGTATTCCTAATCCTGTAATTATATTAGATAACAATGATATGATAGATAATATGAATTATGCAGCAACTGAATTATTTCAAAATAATAATGCTAATATATACAAGGAAAATCCACATGAAAAAGAAGAGTTTTTATGGCTAAGAGATGAATTGAAATACTTTTCTTCAGGTAATTATTTGGAAATTAGTTTTGTAAAAGAGTGCAAATTATTATATGAAAATTTATTTTTTAAAGTAAAGCTTAAAAGAATAAAAATAAACAATAATTTTATAGGAATAATAGTTATATTAGATGATATTACTAATTCAAGGAAAATATCAGAAGAACTTGAAAAAAGTGAAAAATACTTAAGAGAAATTACAGATAATATGAGAGATATGATATTTAAAATAGATATTAATGGAATAGTGCAATATTTTAGCCCTTCTGCCAAGGAAGTATTAGGATATAAATTTAAAGATTTAATAGGAAAGTCTATATTTAGTGGAGTTCATTCTGAAGATTTAGATAGGATTATGGGATGTTTCAATAAAAGTCTTATAGGTAAAGATGGTACTAGAATGGAGTTAAGGTATAGAAAACAAAATGGTTATTATATATGGTTAGAGATGATAGGAAACTTATTGTATGGTGAAAATGGTAATGTTATTGGCACAATAATTGTGGGCAGAAATATTACAGAAAGAAAAAATACAGAAGAAGAATTGAAAAAAGCTAAACTAATAGCTGAGTCTGAAAACATTGCTAAAAGTCAATTTTTAGCTAATATAAGTCAAGACATAAGAAGACCTTTAAATGAAATAATAGATAGAATGGATATAATTCTGTCTACAAATTTAGATGATGAACAAAGGGAATGTATAAGTTCTGTAAAGTTAGCTTTAGATTCATTATTTAAAATTATAAATAATATCTTAGATTTTTCTAAGATAGAATCTGGAAAAATGGTACTTGAAGAAATGGAATTTAACATTAGAGACATATTAAATGAAATTGTAGATGCATTGGCTATACGTGCACATGAAAAAAATTTAGAGTTTATGTTTTACATATATCCAGATGTAGATGAAAATTTAATAGGCGATCCGTGGAAAATTAAACGAATAATAACAAATATTGTGGATAATGCTATAAAATTCACCGAAAAAGGTGAAGTTGTAATATACATAGAAAAAGTAAAGGAAGATATTGATAAAGTTAGATTGAAAATTTCCGTAATAGATACAGGAATAGGAATAATGGAATATAATGTAAATAAATTGTTTAAATATTTTAGTGAAAATAACACCTTTAATACTAAAACATATGGTGGTACTGGAGTAGGACTTGCTATGTCAAAGCAACTTTTGGAGTTAATGAATGGAAACCTATGGTTTGAAAGTAAGCATAAAAAGGGAAGCAAGTTTTACTTTACATTAGATTTTAAATTGCAAGATGATGAACAAGAAATATTTAAATACAACGATTTGAAAAATTTAAATGTGCTCTTAATTGATGACAATAAGACGAATAGAACAATTGTATATAATATACTTGCAAATCTAGGTATATGTACAAGATTTGCATCTAGTGCAGAAGAAGGTTTTACGCTTATAAAGGAATATGCAAAGCTTAATAAATATTTTGATGCTATTTTAATAGATGAAATTATGACTGGTATGGACGGTTTTACATTATCTATTAGGATTAAAAAGGAGATAGGTATTACTAGTCCAATAATCATGATGCTTTCTTCTGTAGAAGTAAATAACAGTAAAAATAAGTGCAAACAAATTGGAGTGTATGACTATATAGCTAAGCCGATAAAACAATGGGATATATATAATGTTATTAAAAATGCACTAAATATAAAAGGTAGAACTAATTTACAAACTTATAGTTCATCTTGTAAGTATACTAACAAAATAAAAGATATAGCAAATACAGATTTTAAACAGAAAATGAATGTGCTAATAGCAGAAGATAATATAATAAATCAAAAGCTCATGACTACTTTAATTAAAAAGAAGAAGTGGGATGCTTTTTCTGCATTTGATGGTGAAGAAATTTTAAATATATTAAAAAATAAAAAAGTTGATTTAATACTTATGGATATGGATATGGTAAAAACAGACGTAATTGAGGCAATTAAAGAGATTCGTAGAAAAGAACAGCTAGGACTTATAAATGGACGTATACCTATAATAGCTATTACTATGTACGGTATGGAAAATAATAGAGAAGAATGCTTTAAAGCAGGAATGGATGACTATGTATCAAAACCCATAGTTGTAGCTGAACTATATTCTAAGATAGAACAAATTGTTAAAAAAAGTAAAAATGATTATGAAGAGCAATCAACTTTAGATTTAGAACAGGCCATGGATGCAACTGGAGGGGATGAACATCTGTTTAAAGAATTAGTTGAAATATGTATACAATCCTTCCCAAAACAAATAAAAAGTATAAAAGATGCTATAGAAAAAAAAGATGCTAAAGAATTAGAATTAAAATCTCATAATTTAAAAGGAACAGTGGGAAATTTAGGATTCAAATCCATATTTAAGTTAGCTTTTGAACTTGAGGAAATGGGTAAAAATAAAAATTTGAAAAATGCTAAAAAGACTTTTGAAAGAGTCCAATTAGAAACTATAAGATTAAAAAGTGTGTTAGATAAAATTAAGTTTAATGAATAGGAAAGAATTAAAATTTCTTTCCTATTTTTTCACCCATTAATACTTTAGACTCATATCCACTGTTAGTTTGTTTTAGTATATCTTTATCTATTACAATTTTACCTTTTTGAAAAAATAGTATAGTTGTGGAACCGCCAAATTTAAAATAACCTTTTTCAGTTCCTTTTTTAACATGTTTGTTTGGAGTATAGGTTTGAAATATTGAACCTACACAAGTAGCACCAACTTCTACGTGCAAAATATCTCCAAAATTTTCTGAGTGAAAAGTACACCATTCTCTTTTGTTTTTAAAAAAAATATCAGGTATTTTTTTTAAAGCTACTGGATTTACAGAATAATAGTCTCCTTTAATTTCTGTAGACGGAGTACAAGTACCATTATCTACAAAATGAAATCTATGATAATCTGTTGGACATAACCTTAAAATTATGCATGTGCCTCCTAAGAAAGACTTTGAAATTTTACTGTTATGTATAAGGTCAGATAAAGTATAGGAATAACCTTTTATTTGCATTATATTATTTAAATCAATATTTTCATAAGCAAAAATTCGACCATCTCCAGGGGATACTAATGATTCGTTAGTTATATCTATAGGTCTTGCAGATGGTACTAATTTTCTTGTAAAGAAATCATTAAAACATTTAAAATCACTTATGTTATTTTCACAATGGGACATATCTATATTAAAATCTTTAATAAATGAAGCAATCTTTTTTTTACTAGCACTGCTATCAGAAAAATAACCATATAATTTGGAAAAGATTTTTTTCTTAATTAATAAGTCTAAAAATGTCATACCTATTGGGGAAGAATAAGTCCATTTTAAATAAGCATCTCCAGCTACTTGCTCAATTTCATATTTTTTTAATTGTCTATTATAATATTTAACCATAGTAATTACTCCTCGTATAATAAATAATAAGTTTAATTCATTCTCATTTCAATTATTGTTTATTATCTGTAAAATGTCAATTTATAACCTAAGTATGAAGAAATCAATTAATTAAAGTTATATAAAACTCTTGAGTTATTTGGATAAAATAGTATAATGTATATTGATATAATTATACTGACCAGTCAATAAATATACAATAAAAAATATGGAGTGATATTAATGAATAAAACTAAAAAAGCCATATTTGAATCCGCAATAAAGGTATTTTCAGGTTGTGGATATAATGGCGCAACTATGGATGCCATAGCAGCAGATGCTGGAGTTGCAAAGGGGACTTTATATTATCATTTTAAAAGTAAAGAAGAAATATTTAAATATATAATAAAAGAAGGAATGAATTTTATAAAAGAAGAAATAGAAAGTATAGCGAGTAGACAGCAAGATGCGCTTTCTAAAATTAAAATTCTTTGTAAAGTTCAGCTAGGGTTAGTATATGAAAAAAGAGATTTTTTCAAAGTTATAATGAGTCAAATATGGGGCCAAGAATTAAGAAATATGGAACTTAGGGAGGCTATAAAAAAATATATTGCGTATACTCAATGTTATATAGAAGAGGCTATGGAAGAAGGCGTAATAAAAAAAGGGGATTCTTTCTTTATGGCATATACTTTATTTGGAATATTATGTTCTGCAACTGTGTATGAGCTTATAAATGAAGATAAAAAAAATTTAGATGAATTAACAGATAATCTTACACAGTATATACTAAATGGTATACAATCAGAAGAAGGTTAAAGTTTATTTCAATGAAATTTTTACTGTAAATTTAGTTTAATTTTTATGGCAGCATAGCGTATTAAAACTCAATGACCAACTATATATAAATTTATAGTGTAAAAATTGACTTTTATTATGAATTGTAATAAAATGATAAAGTAACATGTAAATATGTGCTCGTAGCTCAGTCGGATAGAGCAGTGGTTTCCTAAACCACGTGCCGGGGGTTCAATTCCTCTCGGGCACACCAATAGTTAATCCTGTAATTTAGATTACAGGATTAAATTTTATTTGTTTATAATCTATTTAGGTAATTAATAGAGGTATTATATGAAAGATTTTATGCTAGAAGCTATAGGTGAAGCAAAAAAATCATCGATATTGAAAGAAGTTCCTGTGGGAGCCATTATAGTTAAGGATAACGTTATAATAGCTAAAGCTCATAACTTAAGAGAAACTTTACAAAGTCCTTTAGCACATGCAGAAATAATTGCTATAAAACAGGCTTCACAGCATATGAATAATTGGAGGTTAAAGGGCTGTAGTATGTATGTTACATTAGAACCATGTCCGATGTGTGCAGGAGCAATATTACAGTGCAGGCTTAGTAAGCTGTACATAGGTACCTTTGACCCAACAGCTGGAGCATGTGGCTCGGTTGTTAATATTTTGCAGAATGATAAATTAAATTATTGGACAGATGTTCAATGGACTTATGATGAAAGATGCAGTAATATGTTGAAAAGTTTTTTTAAGTCTAGAAGATAAATGCTTAAGTAATAAAATAAAATTATTAAGATAAATAATTTTAAATATAATATTAAAAGTAGTTTAAATTTTTATGAATTTAACTACTTTTTTTATTTATAGAAAAATTTTTAGAGTATTTCTGAATGATGAAAAACATTGAAAGTTTATTTTTATAATAAAAATTTATTTATATAATTGTGGAATTTAAGGTATTTATTTTATAAAGTAACTGCTTAAGGAATATTTAATACAATTATTGTATTGTTGACATTAATAAGTTGTAGTATAATTTTAAGCATGAGGAGAGATGTCCGAGAGGTCGAAGGTGATTGACTCGAAATCAATTGTACATTTAAAGTGTACCGGGGGTTCGAATCCCCCTCTCTCCGCCATATTGTAAATTGATTTAGACCCAATTCTAAATATGCTGAATGCAAAATAAAAGGGGATGTTATTATGAAAAAAATAATGATAACAGGAGCTATGGGACAAATTGGATCTGAACTAGTTACATATATGAGAAATATATATGGGGATAATAATATTATTGCTACTGGTAGAAGAAAAGATGAAAATAATAAAGTTGTTAAAACAGGACCATTTGAGTTAGTAGATGTTTTGAATCCTGAGCAAATAAATGCTGTGGTAAAGAAGCATAAAGTTGATACAATAATTCACTTAGCTGCAGTTTTATCAGCAATAGGAGAATCAGATCCAGCTTTGGCATGGAATATTAATATGGGTGGCCTTTTCAACACGTTAGAAGTAGCCAGAGAAAATAAGTGTTCGTTTTTCACTCCTAGCTCAATAGGATGCTTTGGACCAACCACTCCAAAGAATAAAACGCCACAAGATACATTGCAACGTCCTCAAACTATGTATGGGGTTACAAAAGTGTCTGGTGAACTTTTATGTGATTATTATTTTAAAAAATTTGGATTAGATGCTAGAGGAGTAAGATTTCCTGGACTAATATCTTATGAGACGCTACCAGGAGGTGGAACTACTGATTATGCTGTAGATATATATTATGAAGCATTAAAACATCAAAAATATACATGTTTTATTAAAGAAGGAACCTACATGGATATGATGTATATGCCAGATGCATTAAATGCTATAGTACAGCTTATGGAGGCAAATCCTTCAAAACTTGTACATAGAAATTCATTTAATGTTACAGCAATGAGTTTTGCTCCAGAAGACATTTCCCGAGAAATAAAAAAACATATTCCAAACTTTACAATGGAGTTTAATGTAGATACAGTAAGACAAGAAATAGCTGAGTCTTGGCCTAATTCATTAGATGATAGTGCAGCGAGAGAAGAATGGGGATTTAATTCAAAGTATAATTTACAGTCTATGACAGAAGATATGATTGCAAAGTTGAAAATTAAGTTAAATATAAAATAACATAATATAAAGATGATACTTAAAATTGAAAATAGAGGATAAAAAACTTTTATTAAAGGTATTGAATTATATAAGGATTAATAGTATAATAATCCTTGTTCTCAATGATATTTTAAATATCTGAACATTTTAATTTAATAGTTTTCATGAGTCAATACATGGAGAGATGTCCGAGCGGCTTAAGGAGCACGCCTGGAAAGCGTGTGTAGGGGCAACTCTACCAGGGGTTCGAATCCCCTTCTCTCCGCCAGTTAATCTTTGTCGTGCTAGATGGGGAGACAGCGGTGCCCTGTAACCTGCAATCCGCTACAGCAGGGTTGAATTCCTCGCTTAGGCTATAAATTGTGGGGTCTGGCCCATAAAAGTGGTGTTGAGAATTGGGTCCCACGCAACGAAAACTCATGAACCCCGTCAGATCCGGAAGGAAGCAGCGGTAAGTGATCATTTTCGTGTGCCGTGGATAAACCTGATTTGAGCTAACTGTATGGGTAACGCTCATAGTTTATTAGACAAAGCGAGGTGCACGACTTTAATAATTGACTTAAACAAAGATGCCATTAAGGTGTCTTTTTTTTATAATATTAACTGTTGAGTATTTATAATGTATAATATAAATATTAAGAAAGTTAGAGAAGGTGATTTTGGTGTCATATACTGCGCTATATAGGGAATGGAGACCTAAAACTTTTGAAGATGTGGTAGGACAAAAACATATAACTATTACATTAAAGAATCAAATAAAAAATAATAGAATAGCACATGCATATCTTTTTTCAGGAACAAGAGGTACAGGGAAAACTTCAACAGCTAAAATTTTAGCAAAGGCAGTAAACTGCATTGATTTAAAAGATGGAGAACCATGTAATAAATGTGAAATGTGTAAAAAAATAAGTTCAGGTCTTTCCATTGATGTTATAGAAATGGATGCAGCATCTAAAAGTCGATTAGAGGACATCAAGGATGTTATAGAAAATGTAAAATATCCACCACAAGAAGGTAAATATAAAGTATATATAATGGATGAAGCTCATATGCTTACACCTGAAGCAGTAAATGCATTTTTAAAAACTTTAGAAGAACCACCTTCAAATGTTATATTCATACTAGCTACAACAGATCCTCAAAAACTTCCAATTACTATACTTTCTAGATGTCAAAAATTTGATTTTAGAAGAATAAAAAGCTTAGATGTATTTAATAGACTGCGGGATATAGTTAAAGAACAGAGTGTATTCGCAGATGACAAGAGTTTAAATTTAGTGTCTAGAATGTGTGATGGTTCTATGAGGGATGCCTTAAGCATATTAGATCAAGCTATATCCATGGGTGGTGGAAAAGTAGAATATGAGTCTGTTATAAATATGCTTGGACTTGTTACTAATGAAAACATGATAAGACTTACAGACGGCATAATTGATAAAAATATAGAATCATCTATTAAAGTAATAGATGATATAGTTTTCAGTGGTAAGGATATATATAATTTCATTAGGGATATGATAACACATTTAAGAAATCTTTTAATGGTAAAGGTTTCACAAAATCCTGAGGAAATTTTAGATATGTCTGAAGAAAATATAGAACTGATAAAGGAACAATCTCAAAAAATAAGAGTAGAAGAAATTATGAGGAATATAAGAATACTTCAGAATGCAGAAGAACAATCAAAATGGATAAAGCAAAGTAGAATATATTTAGAACTTGCGATAATAAAAATGTGTAAGATAGAGTATGATACTTCAAAAGAAGTTATTCTTGCTAGATTAAACAGACTTGAAGAAGCTCTAAAAGACGGAGAGATAAAAGTATCCTGTGAGAGAATTATACCTAAGGTGGTTAAAGCTGATGTAAATGACAAGGTTGCTAAAAAACCAGCAAAAGAAATAATACAGCCTATAGCAGAAGAAAACATTTATTCAAAGTTGACTTTAGATATAGTTAAAAGAAGTTGGAAAGATGTACTAGAAGCATTTAAAGCTAAACGATATATGGTTTTATTTGCAGCACTAACTACAGGTGAGATTAGTAGTTGCGATAAGGGTATAATAACCATAAATTATGATAAAAATTATGCTTTTAATAAACAGAGATTAGAAAAGGATGAAAACAGAAAGATTGTAGAGTCAATATTTTCAGATACATTAAAAGAAAAAGTGAAGATACAATATAATATAGATTTTCAAATTGCAGAAGGATTAGATAAATCTCCAGAGCAAGTTTTAAAGGATGCATTTGGAGAAGATTTGATAGAAATAATTGATGAATAAGCTAAAAACAATAAAGTCTAACATATAAAAATATGATATAATTAAAACTATATAAAGCAAATTGAGGAGGAATTAATTATGGCAAAAGGTGGATTTCCTAACTTAGGTGGAGGAAATATGAATAATTTAATGAAACAAGCACAAAAGTTTCAAAAGCAAATGGAAGACATGCAAAATGACCTTCAAAATAAGGAATTTGAATCAACAGTTGGCGGCGGAGCAGTAGTTGCAGTAGCTAATGGTAAAAAGCAAATAATTGATATAAAGATAAAACCTGAAGTTGTAGACCCTGATGATGTAGAAATGCTTCAAGACTTAGTTTTAACAGCATGTAATGAAGCATTAAAGAAAGCAGAAGAAGAAACTTCATCAGAAATGAAAAAGCTAACAGGTGGATTAAACATTCCAGGAATGGTATAAAAATATAGAGGCTACCCCATCTTTATAGGTGGGGTTTTAAATTGAGGTGAAGAAAGTGGATTTTTATCCAGTTGCAATAGAAAAACTTATAGAAGAGTTTGCAAAATTACCAGGTATAGGACATAAAACAGCTCAAAGGCTTACAATTCATGTGCTAAACTTACCAGGAGAAGAAGTTAAAGAATTTGCACAGGCTTTAATTAAAGCTAGGGGAACAATAAAGTATTGTT
>CAZKOJ010000152.1:0-9193 GCA_964554365.1 uncultured Clostridium sp.
AATATGATATAAAATTAAGACAAATTATGGTTTATCAATTATTAAATTATTACCAATTGGATAAATATGGCACCTTTTCTATGCTTGCACAATTAACTTAAGGATAGATACACAATAAAAGCAAAGGAGGTGTTCATGTGAAGTCTATCATATATGTAATTGTTGCTGGTGTAATAGTAGCTATCGGCTTATTAATAGAGTTTTATATTATAAAAAATAAGGCTGCTGCTATAAAATTACAGGCTCAAAGTGACTCTAATAGATTAAAAGAAGAAGCAGAAAGAAATGCTGAATCGAAGAAAAAAGAAGCTGTACTTGAAGCTAAAGAAGAAGTTCATAGGCTAAGAGTAGACTTGGAAAAAGAGTCTAGAGATAGAGGAAATGAAAGTCAAAGACTTGAGAGAAGAATAATTCAAAGAGAAGAACTACTTGATAAAAAGAGTGATATGCTTGAAAAACGAGAAGATAATATGAGTAAAAAACAACAGGGAATCGATGAATTACAGTCAAGCGTAGAGGACTTATATCAAAAACAAAGACAAGAGCTAGAAAGACTTTCTGGTTTAACGTCTGAAGAAGCTAAGGAAATTCTTTTGGAAGAAACTAGTAAAGAAATAAAACATGAATCTGCAATTATGATTAAAGAAGTAGAAAATAGAGCTAAAGAAGAAGCTGATAAGAGAGCAAGAGAAATAATAACTTGTGCTATACAGAGATGTGCAGCAGATCATGTAGCAGAAACTACTGTTCACGTTGTTACTCTTCCTAATGATGAAATGAAAGGAAGAATAATTGGTAGAGAAGGTAGGAACATAAGAACTCTTGAAACTCTTACAGGCGTAGATTTAATAATTGATGATACGCCGGAAGCAGTAATTCTTTCAGGGTTTGATCCAATAAGAAGAGAAGTAGCAAGAATAGCGTTAGAAAAGCTAATTGTTGATGGAAGAATTCATCCAGCAAGAATTGAAGAGATGGTTGAAAAAGCTAAAAAAGAAGTAGAAAATGATATTAAAGAAGAAGGCGAACAAGCGACTTTTGAGACAGGGGTACATGGTCTTCATTCAGAGTTGATAAAATTGTTAGGAAGGTTAAAATATAGAACTAGTTATGGTCAGAATGTGTTAAAACATTCTATAGAAGTTGCTTACCTAGCAGGACTTATGGCTTCAGAACTTGGAATAGATCCAACGATAGCTAAGAGAGCGGGATTACTCCATGATATCGGTAAAGCTGTAGATCATGAAGTAGAAGGTCCACATGCAATTATTGGTTCAGAAGTAGCAAAAAAATATCGTGAGTCTGCTGTAATAGTAAATTCAATTGCAGCTCATCATGGAGATGTAGAGTCTATATCTTTAGAAGCTGTGCTTATTCAAGCTGCAGATGCGATATCAGCTGCAAGACCTGGAGCAAGAAGAGAAACATTAGAAGCTTATATTAAAAGATTAGAGAAATTGGAAGAAATAGCAAACACATGTGAAGGTGTAGAAAAGTCATATGCCATTCAAGCAGGTAGAGAAATTAGAATTATGATCAAACCAGAAGAAATTGATGACGCAGGTGCTGTTGAAATGGCAAGGAATATAGTGAAGAGAATAGAGAGCGAGCTAGAGTATCCTGGCCAGATAAAAGTAAATGTTATAAGAGAAACTCGTGCCATCGAATATGCAAAATAATTGAGAGTATAATTATTCCTTTTAAATTTTGTCAAAAGCAGAAGCTTTACAAAATTTAGAAGGAATTTTTAATTTTTTGTAGAATATTATACATGTAGTAACAATAACAAATTAAGTTAATATAATATATAGGAGGTTTATTATGGAAGTATTAAAAGTTTCAGCAAAATCAAGTCCAAATTCAGTGGCAGGAGCCTTAGCAGGAGTTTTAAGAGAAAGAGGAGCTGCAGAAATACAAGCTATAGGAGCTGGTGCGCTAAATCAAGCTGTAAAAGCAGTAGCTATAGCAAGAGGGTTTGTAGCACCTAGTGGAATAGACCTAATCTGTATTCCCGCATTTACTGACATTGAGATAGATGGGGAAGAAAGAACAGCTATAAAATTAATTGTGCAACCAAGATAGAAATAATAGAGTTTATGAAAAAGGATTTGAATTTTAATTCAAATCCTTTTATTTAGGTTTTAGATATGTCTTAAATATGTCTTAAATAATATTGACTATATTACATGCTATGTTAAAATGTAAAAGGTATGGGTTACTAAAGATTTAATAATTAGGAGGAAAAAATGGACTTTAAGGCAATATTACAACTAATGAGACCTAAACAGTGGATTAAGAATTTTTTTATATTTGCAGCTATAGTTTTTTCAGGAAATTTTTTTAATAGAAGTATACTATATGCAAATATTTTAACTTTTGTTTTATTTTGTTTCACATCATCTTTTATATATGTATTAAATGACATTGTAGATATAGAAAAAGATAGATGTCATCCTGATAAGAAAAAAAGACCATTACCAAGTGGTCGTGTGTCAAAAAAAATAGCAATTTTACTAGACTTTTTTATACTTTTAGGTGTATCATATTTTTCATACACATATTTAAACATGAAAGTTTTACTTATACTGTTAGCATATATAATAATTAATATAGCATATTGTTTTAAACTGAAAAATGTAGTGATTATAGATGTTATGGTAATAACCCTAGGCTTTGTTTTAAGAGTAGAAAGTGGAAGTAGTGCTACTGGAGTGCAAGTATCTTCATGGTTACTTTTATGCACTATGTTACTATCTTTATTTTTAGCACTTAATAAGAGAAAAAGCGAAATAATAACATTAAAAGATAAGAGTGGTTCACATAGAAAAATACTTGAAGAGTATTCAGTGGACATGCTCGATAAAATGTTAACTATAGTAACACCAGCTATTCTTATGGCATATTGTTTATACACTTTTAGCTCAGTACAAAGCAAAACTATGATATTTACCATTCCATTTGTGTTGTATGGTATTTTTAGATATCAGTACTTAATGGATAAGAAAAATATAGGTGGAAAGCCAGAGGATGTATTTGGTAAAGATAAAGCATTCCTAATAAATATAGTGTTTTGGGCAGTGTCAGTCTTAACTATAATATATTTAAAAATATAGAGAGGATTATTTTTTATGAAAATGAAAAGTTTAAAAGAAAATAAATATTATAAAATTGTATTAATTATGGGATTGCTAATGTCAATAGCATGGGTAGTTTTTATAGACACGAAACCTTTTTCAGACTTTGATTACTACTATAATCTAGCTGTGGACATATCAAAGGGAATGCCTTGGGGAGATACATATACTTCTGTTGGATATCCTATAGTGTTAGGCGGTATATTTAAATTATTTGGAACTAGTGTACTTAATGCGAAAATATTCAATATAATACTTGCGTTTGTAAGTAATATATGTTTTATATGCATATTAGATAAAGTAGATATAAGAGAAAGAGAAAAGAAAATAGTATTTGCATTATTTGTATTTATGCCTAATAACATATTTTACAGTAGTGTACTTGCAACAGAAATTATGTTTACTACCATACTTCTTTTAATAACTAATATATATTTTGGTAAAGGAAAATATAAATATTTATGGATAGGTATTCTAACAGGATTGAATACCATGGTAAAACCCTTTTTTCTAATATTTTTCTTTGCTATATTTTTAGTAGATTTAATTAAAGAAAAGAAATTTAAAAAGTCCCTTATGAATTCATTAGTAGTTCTTGCTATTTCTTCATTAGTAATAGCGCCTTGGCTTTATAGAAATACAAAATTAGTGGGCCAGCGTACCTATGTATCTAACAATGGCGGAATAGTTTTATACATAAACAATAATTCCCAAAATCAACTGGGTAGGTGGATGCCAGCAGAAAAGGTGGAAAATTCTATAGTTAAAACAGAAGAATATAAAGAAGCTAACATGACTAAAAAAAATAAGATGTTAGGTAACGCTGCAAAAAAGTGGATTAAAGAACATCCAAAACAATTTGTTGAACTTGGATTTAAAAGATTATTTAGCACATATTTCATAGGTGATGATATTATATACAGCACATATGGAAGCGCTCTAAGTGATCATGCAAAAACATTAATTTTTGGAATAACTAATGCTATAAGAGTTATAATATTCTTACCAGGAATTTTATATATATTATTATATAGTGTATTTATATTGAAGGGAATGTTAAAAGGAGAAACTAATTTATTAAATAAGTTTGATTTATATACAGTAGTAACGTTCTTTATGTTTACTGCAATTTATTTCATAACAGAAGGGCAAGGAAGATATTCTTTTCCAGAAATATTTATAATGATATATTGCTTTTATCAATGTATGAAGCTTGCAGCATTTAAATTTAAGGAGTTGCGGATATGATAGGTTTGATTTTAGTATCAGTTTTTTTAGGAGCTATTGGACAAGTTTTAGTTAAATATGGAGCAGTTAACTTGCAATTAGATTTTGCTGGAAAATACTTAGTAACAAGTATTTTAAGTATCTTAAAAAACCTTCCTGTAATGTGTGGAATTGTATCTTACGGAGTAAGCTTCCTATTATGGATAAAAGTTTTAAGTAAAGTGGAACTGAGTTATGCATATCCTATGGTTAGTATAGGATACGTACTAGTTATGTTTTTTTCATATTTTTTATTTAAAGAAAACATATCAATAATGAGGATAGCAGGAGTTATATGTATTATAATAGGTGTAGTATTGGTATCTAGGAGTTAGAAATGTTCAATTGTAAACATAATAAAATAATAGTATATTATAAATAAATATATTTTGAAAATAGATTATAAAAATAATATGGTGTAAAATCATAACTATAAGAATAATTATTAAAATTTAATGTACATGGAGGAACTGAAAATGATACTATCAAAAAAAGCACAACAAGTACAACCATCTATTACATTAGCCATAACAGCCAAGGCAAAAAAAATGAAATCAGAAGGAATTGATGTAATTGGATTTGGAGCGGGTGAACCAGATTTTAATACTCCAGAAAACATACAAAATGCAGCTACCCAGGCTATAAAACAAGGCTTTACAAAGTATACAGCGGCATCTGGAATTATGGAACTAAAGGAAGCTATAGTAGACAAGTTTTATAATGATAATGGTGTAAAATACAATACTTCGCAGATTATAATTTCTACAGGAGCAAAACAGTGTTTAGCTAATGCGTTCTCAGCAACATTAAACCCTGGAGATGAAGTTATAATACCCATACCTTATTGGGTAAGTTATCCTGAATTGGTTAAATTAGCAGATGGAGTACCTGTGTTTGTAGAAACCAGTGAAGATAATAACTTTAAATATAATATAGAAGACTTAGAAAAAGCAATAACAGATAAAACAAAAATTATACTTGTAAACAGTCCTAATAATCCTACTGGAACTGTTTATTCAAAGGAAGAGTTAATAGCTATAGCAGAATTAGCTAAGAAGAATGATATATTAATATTATCTGATGAAATATATGAAAAACTAATATATGGAGATCAAAAACATATAAGTATGGCTAGTCTTTCAGAAGATGCTTATAAAAGAACCATAACTATAAATGGAGTTTCTAAAACGTACTCTATGACTGGTTGGAGAATAGGTTATGCAGCGGCTAGTGAAGAAATAATAAAATTAATGTCAAGCCTTCAAAGTCATACTACAGCTAATCCTAATTCTATTGCACAATATGCATCTGTAGCGGCATTAAAAGGTGATATAGCAACTATTGAAAATATGGTAAAAGAATTTAAAAATAGAAGAGATTATATGGTGAAAAAGATAAACGAAATAGAAAATTTATCTTGCATTAACCCTGACGGAGCATTTTATGTAATGATGAATATATCTAAGATATTTGGTAAAAAATCTAATAGTATAGAACTTAAAGATTCTTTAAGTTTTTCACAGGCCTTATTAGAAAAAGAAAAAGTAGCTGTCATACCAGGTATAGGATTTGGTGTAGATAATTATGTAAGGCTTTCTTATGCTACATCTATGGAAAACATTAAAAAGGGATTGGATAGAGTGGAGAAATTCATAATAGAATTGCAGTAGTTCAAGAAAAAATAAAAAGATAAAAATATTATTATGTAATCATTTTCATTTGAAAATAGTTATTGAAACATATGTAAAAAATGATATAATTAATGAAGAAAATATGTAAGGGGCAAAATTATAAATAGAGGTGAATTAAATGGTATCTAAAGAAGTTAAAGTTAAAAGTACAACAGGTTTACATGCAAGACCAGCAACATTATTAGTTAAAAAGGCATCTTCTTTCAAATCAGATATAAGTATAGAATTTGATGGAAAAAAGCTAATGTAAAAAGCTTAATAGGAGTTTTATCATTAGGTGTTACTAAAAATGCAAATATTAAGGTAATTGCATCAGGCGATGATGAAGCATTAGCAGCAGAAGAAATTGCTAAATTAATAGATTCATTAGAAGAATAATAATATAACATAATAAATAAAAGGCTCTTTGGAGCCTTTTATTTATAGTAATTAACATTTACAAGATTTTTTCATTTTTAAAAGAAGAAATATCATGTCTAGTCCCCCCACGCCTACTAATATATAAATAATTCTACCTATAAAATTGGCAGGCTCTCCAAAAACAAGGCTTATTAAATTAAAATTAAACAATCCGATAAGACCCCAATTAATAGCCCCTATGATTACTAAAATAGTAGAAATTTTGTCTATAATATTAAACTTATACATAAATATCTTAATACCTCCAAATCCTATAATCACACCCTAATAAATTATATTAATTAAGTAACAAAATAGAACAGTTTGTACAGATAAATGAATAAAAATAAATGAACAAAAATAAATAATACGAACTTAATGTATATGAATTCTGTTAAATATATGTTATAATATGAATTAAAAAGCTATAAAATGAAATTATG
The DNA here is from genome assembly GCA_964554365.1 of uncultured Clostridium sp. Lineage (GTDB taxonomy): Bacteria > Bacillota > Clostridia > Clostridiales > Clostridiaceae > Clostridium_AM. Next base: position 6,934 of record CAZKOJ010000152.1, read on the forward strand.
TACGCATTGGAGGTACTTTTATTATGAAACGAAGAGATATATATAATACACCTTTAAATACTAGATATGCTTCTAAAGAAATGAGTTACTTGTTTTCAGATGAAATGAAATTCAAAACATGGAGAAAATTATGGGTAGCGTTAGCAGAGTGTGAAAAAGAATTAGGTTTAAATATAAGTGATGAACAAATACAAGAGCTTAAAGAAAATATGGATAACGTAAATTATGAAGTAGCTGAGGAAAGAGAAAAAGAAGTTCGTCATGATGTTATGAGTCATGTATACGCATATGGAGTACAATGTCCAAAAGCTAAAGGGATAATACACTTAGGTGCTACTAGTTGCTATGTAGGTGATAATACTGATTTAATAATAATGCGAGAAGCTATTTTAATAATGAAGAAAAAAATATTAAATGTAATAAACTCACTTAGTAAGTTTGCATTAGAGTATAAAAATCTACCAACACTTGGGTTTACACATCTTCAGCCAGCGCAGTTAACTACTGTAGGCAAAAGAGCTACCCTTTGGATTCAAGACCTATACATGGATTTGGAAAACATAGAATTTTTAATAAGTCACATAAGGTTTAGAGGGGTAAAGGGAACTACAGGTACTCAAGCAAGCTTTATGGAATTATTTAATGGAGATGAACATAAAGTAAAGACATTAGATAAAATGGTTACAGAAAGAATGGGATTCCAAAACGAATTTATGGTAACAGGTCAAACATATCCAAGAAAATTAGACTCTAAAATACTTAATACTGTTTCAGAAGTTGCCCAAAGTGCATATAAATTCAGTAATGATTTAAGACTACTTCAAAGCATGAAGGAAATGGAAGAACCTTTTGAAAAAAATCAGATAGGTTCATCTGCTATGGCGTATAAAAGGAATCCTATGAGGTCTGAAAGAATTGGAGCACTTTCAAGATACATAATTGTTAACTCATTAAATCCAGCTATAACTGCAGCTACTCAATGGTTTGAAAGAACATTAGACGACTCTGCTAATAAAAGAATATCTGTATCAGAAGCTTTCTTAGCAATAGATGGTGTATTAAATCTGTATATGAATATATCTTCTAATATGGTGGTATATCCTAAAGTTATAGAAACTCATGTGAAAAGTGAACTTCCTTTTATGGCTACAGAAAATATAATAATGGAAGCAGTTAAGAATGGTGGAGACAGACAAGAGCTTCATGAGAGAATAAGACAGCATTCCATGGGAGCTGCTAAAAGGGTAAAAGAAGAGGGAAAAGAAAATGATCTTATAGAAAGAATAATAAAAGATGATTTCTTTAAAATGTCTACGGAAGAGGTATTCTCTTTAATAGATCCTGGCAAATTTATAGGAAGGGCACCGGGTCAGGTAGTAGATTTTATAGATACACAGATAAAACCTGTTTTACAGGCAAATAGAGAACTGCTTGGAGAAGAAGCTGATATAACTGTATAGTGGATAAAATCCATGTATATAATGTAAAATTGAAAGTAAATAAGGAATTTATTGATAGATTATACATATATATGTATAGTTTGTATTAAAAATTTATGAAGAAAATTTAAAAAAAGTATTGAAAATGTATTCATGCTTTGTTATAATAAAAACACAATAAATTATGAAAATAAATTAATATTATTAATTTGCGTGTTACTGATTAGATCAGGCATGAGCAAAGGTTGGTAAAAAGTAGATTGCATTTAATTGTTTTTACAGAGATATAATATTCTGTAAAAGCAAGAATAATGTATATGCTTTAGTAACCTTTTGCTCATGCCTTTTGTGTTTTACATGCGAAATTAAAAAAATTAAATTATAAAAAAATAGGAGGAAAAAGTATGTTTAAAAAGTCATTTGGTATTTTACAACAAATAGGTAAAGCATTGATGCTTCCAGTTGCAATATTACCAGCAGCAGGTATATTGCTGGCTATAGGTAATATGTTCCAAAATGAACAATTTTTAAAATATGCACCAGCATTAAATGCACATGCATTCCAAGCTTTTGCTAAAGTTATGGAAAGTTCCGGTGGAATTATATTTGATAATCTTTCGCTGTTATTTGCAGTAGGTGTTGCAGTAGGGCTTGCAGGTGGAGAAGGTGTTGCAGGACTTGCGGCTATAGTTGGTTTTTTAATAATGAACAAAACTATTGGACTTGTAGTTGGAATTACTCCAAATATGATAAATCAAGCTCATCATGAATTGATTATCAGCAGGCGTATTCGCTGTTGGAACATACCAATTTCCGGTACT
>CAZKOJ010000152.1:9203-10398 GCA_964554365.1 uncultured Clostridium sp.
GCATCAGTTTTAGGAATACCGTCATTACAAATGGGTGTGTTTGGAGGTATTTTAATAGGTATTGTAGCAGCTCAATTATATAAAAGATTCTATAATATTGAATTGCCTTCATATTTAGGATTCTTTGCAGGAAAGAGATTTGTACCAATTGTAACAGCAGTAAGTGCTATAGGTATAGGACTTTTAATGACGATTTTATGGCCACCTGTAGGAAATGCTTTAAATTTGTTTTCAAAAAACATGATAGATACAAATAGAACTTTAGCAGCATTTGTGTTTGGAGTTATTGAAAGATCATTAATTCCATTTGGATTGCATCATATTTTCTATAATCCATTTTGGTATCAATTTGGTGAATATGTAAATAAAGCAGGTGAACTTGTTAACGGAGACCAAAAAATATTCTTTGCTCAATTAAAAGATAATGTGCCTTTTACAGCAGGTACATTTACTACCGGTAAATTCCCATTTATGATGTTTGGATTACCAGCAGCAGCACTTGCTATGTATCATGAAGCAAAACCAGAAAAGAAATTATTAGTAGGTGGTATACTAGCATCAGCAGCATTGACATCATTCTTAACTGGTATAACTGAACCAATAGAATTTTCATTTTTATTCGTTGCACCAGTATTATTTGGAATTCATTGTATATTTGCAGGCTTATCATTTATGACAATGCAACTATTAAATATTAAAATAGGTATGACATTTTCAGGAGGTTTTATAGACTTTATGTTATTTGGAGTATTACCAAACCGTACAAGATGGTGGTTGGTAATACCAGTAGGTATAGTATTTGCACTAATTTACTACTTCGGATTTAGATTTGCTATAAGAAAATGGAACCTTAAAACTCCAGGACGTGAAGTTGATGGTGGTAATGAAGTTCAAACAAATGTTAAAGGCTCAGAACTAGCATCAGCAGTATTAGTTGCACTAGGTGGAAAAGAAAATTTAGGTAATTTAGATGCTTGTATAACTCGTCTAAGAGTAAGTGTAAATGATATTAAAAAAGTAGATAAAGCAGAACTTAAGAGATTAGGTGCAGCGGGTGTTATGGAAGTTGGAAACAATATTCAAGTTATATTTGGACCAAAATCAGATACATTAAGGACTCAAATTCAAGATGTTATAGCTGGAAGGGTGTCAACAGCTGCAGATGTCATAGTTAAATCGGAATCAGTAGTTGAAA
>CAZKOJ010000153.1:0-10351 GCA_964554365.1 uncultured Clostridium sp.
AAATCCTGCGGGCTTTAAAACCCGTACCGGTTCGATTCCGGTCTTCAGCACCAAAACCAGGTTTAAACCTGGTTTTTTTTATTATATAAGGATTTTCATTTCAAATAAAAAAACAAATCTAAATTACAGTTGCTCTAATAGCTACAATTTGTAACTCTAGTGCTTCTTAACGTATGCATTATACAAGCTCTCTGCTTTAGAGCTCATCTACTGTGAATAAGAACTACTAAACCTGGATAAGCTAAGTTAACATTCCCTCCACAGCACACAAATTAATAAAAGGTCCTTACTTTAGTTAGCATAGCTGCCACTTAAGTAAGGACCTTTTATAAGATGACTACTGACTCTATCACTCTTATATTACCTTTACAAAAGCCAATATAAGTATTAGTATTCCAACAAACACTCTATATACTACAAAAACCCTCATAGGTCTCTTCTTTAAGAATTTAATAAATTTATCTATTACAAATAAAGCTACTATAAATGAAACAATAAACCCTACTGCCAATGCTATTATTTGTTGAGAATTACATGTTGAAAATACATTGTGCTTGATAAGTGATAACCCTGAAGCTCCTACCATCATAGGAATAGCAAGAAAAAATGAAAATTCTGCTCCAACTACAGTTGACAAACCTGCTATCCATGCACCAATTATAGTGGAAGCAGAACGTGACATTCCAGGCCAAAGTGCTAAGCACTGAAAAGCTCCTATAATAATAGCTTGTCTAGCATTTATGTTAGATAATGATGTATTTTTATGGTTATTTCTATATTTATTTTCAGCATAAATCATCCATATTGCACCTACTATCAATGCCCCTGCAACAGGAATTGGATAGAACAACTTAGCTTCTATTTTATCCTTCAAAGGAAATCCTAAAATAATAGCTGGTATACATGCTATAAGAATAATAAGCCAAAATCTTAGTCCTGATTCCTTATCTGATACCTTTTTACTAGGAAAGAAGTTTATTAAAGTGCCTTTTATCGTTTCCCAATACAATACAACAACAGCTAATATAGCTCCCAACTGTATTACCACTTCAAACATATCTACATATGCTTTAGGATACATTGGTGCTTTAAAATTTATTAAGTTTCCAACTATAATCATATGTCCTGTGGATGATACAGGTAAAAATTCAGTAATACCTTCTACTATACCTATTACAACAGCTTTTAATATAAGTACTAAGTCCATATATTCACACTCACTCTCTTTTTTATTTTAAGCTCTGTGTATCAAATTAAAGAGCTTTCATGTTTTAAAAAAACAGATCAGTTTTCATTATACTATCTTTTTGAATCACTATACAACCTCAAATTTACCAATTTACATATTATACTTAGTTTATGCCACTATTTCAAATTTTCTTTAGTGTATATAATCCATTGATTATTTTTTCCACATGATAATTAAATACTATACTTATTTCATCCTTTTCTTCTTCTTTTATAACATCAGATCTAAACATAGTTATAATTTTTATATAATTACTTTCATTTAAACCACATTGTCTTTCAATACTTTCAATTATTTTTAAATGCATCTTCGTATCATGACATATATTAATAATTTCTTTTATTCTATCTATTTCTATAATTCTCTGCTGCGTTAGTCTAAACTCTGACATGTGAATATTTAATGCTTTTTCCAAATTTAAAATTTCATTTTCTAATTTTATTAGATCTATATGTTTATTTCCACAAAGCTTTTCTTCAACCATTATAAATACTTTATCTATAACTAATATACATTCGCTATATATTTTATCTGTGTGCTTTGGTGGTGATATGAAATAGTTCACTATGACAGCTACAGTTATTCCTATAAAAGTATCAATTATTCTATTAATACTATACATAAAAGGAGTTCTTCCATTTAGGTTTAACATTATAGCAAGAAAAACTATGCAAGATATAGTTATGGATTTGTTCCATCCTAAAGAGTCGCATATAAATATTACAATTATAACTCCTATACCGCAAATCACTATATTTCCTGGTGCTATTAAAGCACATATAAGTCCTATAACTGCCCCTATAGTAGTTCCTAGCATTCTATTTTTACCAGCTTTAAAAGAATCTGCAACTGAGCTTTGCATAGCTATTACCGCCGCTATTACTGCATAAAAAATGTATTCTCTATTAAACACATGTGCTAATGCTACACATATAGAAACTGAAATGGCTGTTTTTATATTTCTCATTCCTATTTTCTTTAGTTTCATAAAAATCACCTACTTATATCTCTAAGAATTTTATATTCACAACAATATATCATAATAATATTGCTACATCAATGTTATGAGCAAAGCATATGGAATACTTATGTCGTATATGCTATCCATACTGCCTATATGAAATAAAAAACTCTAACATTAGAAAGTTAAATCATAATTTTTTCTCATTGTGTTGTCAAATAGCAAAAACTTCATTTTTACCTAAATAAGGGTAAAAATGAAGTTTAAATCATGATTTTTTATATATATTGAAGCATTCTCATTTCTGGACCAGCTTCAATTATTTCTTGTGGTACATTTTTAAACTTACTGAAATTTTCCTTAAATTTTTCTGCTAATTTTAAAGCCTTAGCATCATATTCTTCTTTATTCTCCCATGTATTTTTAGGATCTAATATTTCTTTTGGTACTCCTGGGCATTCTGAAGGAATCAACACTTTAAATATAGGATGTTTTGAATATTTAACATGCTTTAACTTTCCTTCTAATGCTGCCTTTACCATAGCCCTAGTATATGAAAGCTTTATTCTACTTCCCTTACCATATCCTCCGTTTAGCCAGCCTGTATTTACAAGATAAACTTCTGTATTATGCTTATCTATATTTTCTCCCAGCAGTTTAGCATAAACTGAAGGGTTCATTAACATGAATGGTTCTCCAAAACAAGCTGAAAATGTAGCTTTAGGCTCTGTTATTCCTCTTTCAGTACCTGCTACTTTACTTGTGTACCCAGACATAAAATGATACATATCTGCTTCCTTTGAAAGCTTAGATATAGGAGGCATTACTCCAAATGCATCTGCTGTTAAAAAGATAATTGTATTTGGATTTGACCCTGTCCCACTTTTTTCAACATTATCTATATAATCTAGCGGATATGCTGCTCTTGTATTTTCAGTATATTTATTGCTATCATAATCTGGTTTTTTGTGTGAATCAAGAACTACGTTTTCAAGTATAGTTCCAAATTTTATAGCATTGTATATTTCCTGTTCTTTTTCTTTATTAAGTTTTATAGTTTTCGCGTAACATCCACCTTCAAAATTGAATACGCCTTTCTCACACCATCCGTGCTCATCATCCCCTATTAATTTTCTGTCAGGGTCTGCAGATAAAGTTGTTTTTCCTGTACCAGATAGTCCGAAGAATACAGCTGTATTTCCATCTTTACCTATATTAGCAGAACAATGCATTGGCATTACGCCTTTTTCAGGTAGTAAAAAATTCATTACAGAGAAAATAGATTTCTTTATTTCTCCTGAATATTGTGTTCCACCTATTAATACTATTTTCTTATCAAAATTCACTATTATAAAAGCTTCTGAGTTTACGCCATGTTCTTTTCCCCTAGCCTTGAACCCTGGTGCAGAAACCACATGAAATTCTGGTTGAAAATCAATTAAATCTGTTGAGTTAGGTCTTCTAAACAATTGATTTGAGAATAAAGCCTGTGAAGCATATTCACATACAACTCTAATAGGCAAATTATATTCCTTCATTGCACCTACTAAGCCATCAAAGACAAATACATCTTTAGCTTTTAAATATTCTACAACTTCACTATAAAGTTCATCAAATACACTTTCATCTACTGGTAAATTTACATCTCCCCAGTTTATTTTATTTTCAGTACTCTTTTGTTTCACAATAAATCTATCTTTAGGTGATCTTCCAGTATACTTTCCTGTGTTTACAACTAATGCTCCTTTATCTGATAAAGTTCCTTCTCCTCTATTAACTGCAAACTCTGTCAATTCAGCTACTGATAAATTTCTATACACATTTGTACAATCTTTTATATTCATATATTCTAACTTTATACTCATGTTCGAACCCCCTAACACTCTATAATTATATATTACACTATCCACGAAAAAATGCAAGAAAAAAATTAGTTTTTTATTTTTTTGCTTCATTTTTGATATTAAACTTGCAATATCCTAGCACACATCTTATATTATCCTTATAAATGCTACACTTTTAGAAATGTGCTATACTATTTATGAGTGATTTTATTTTCTTAACTTGCAAAACATATCCTTATAATAATTAAATATCCTACCTTATATAATTCAACTCTATATTTACAAATATTGTATTGATATATATATTAACTTAAACAATATAATTAACCTTAAATTAATTTTTTTATGTTTTTATCTACACAAACATAAAAAACACTACAAGTATATATATAAATTTTAATCAAATTTTATTTAATTAAATTAAAAATCAAAAATTAAATTCAAATTGCTTTATACAAAAAATTTTGATATTACGATTTTCTTATAGTTGTCAATTTAAAGTAAATAATTCATAACAAATTATTTACTTTATATATGTTGTGTATTGTATTAATATATGCTAATATCATCTATGCACAAATCCATATTTACAAATTTTTTAGTTAGATTAAAGGAGATTTAATATGAAGGTCTTTAAAAACATATTTTTAGAATATTTACTATTATCAGCAGGAAGTTTAATACTTGCTTTTAACACCTATGCATTTATGATTCCTTGTGAAATAGGCAGCGGTGGTGTAACAGGTATAGCTCTTTGTTTGAATAAATTGTTTGGAAGTAAAGTTGGATTAATGTCCATGATTTTAAATGCACCGTTGTTCATTTTTGGTTATAGACTATTAGGAAAAAAATTCACTATAAGAAGTGTTTTTGTTGTAATTTTAAATTCTATTGCTCTGGATAACATGCACTTATTATTTAAAATTTCTCCATTAGATGATAAATTACTAGCAACTGTATTCTGCGGTGTACTTTTTGGAATAGGTTTATCCTTAATATTTATGGCTTATGGTTCTACAGGAGGATTAGACATATCCGCAAAAATAATAAATAATAAGTTTAACTCACTACAACTTTCCAAGTTACTCTTAATTCAAGATATTATTGTATATATATTAGTAGGTTTTGTAATGGGGCCGCGATCAGTTATGTATGCAATTATTATGAGTTTTATAAGATCCAAAACTATGGATGCAATTCAAGAAGGGCTTGCTTCTTCAAGACAATGCGTAATAATTTGCGAAAACTCAGATTTAATAATAGAAAATATTAAAATAAAGCTTCTAAGAGGAGTTACTGTATTAGATGCTGTAGGTGGTTATTCTAGCACCAGTAAAAAATTTATATATCTAGTTATACAAAAAAATCAGCTAAATGTATTGAAACAAATAGTAAGCGAAATTGAGCCAAGCTCTTTTGTTACAATATCACCTGTAAATAACATATTAGGTAATTACACCAATAGAGCTCTTACAGTTCAATAAAGAAATGCCTCCTAGGTATCATTATTATACCTAGGGGGCATTTTTTTAATTAAGGCATCTGAAAGAAAATAAGAAGTCAAAGATTGTGAGGATATTTTTTGAAGATGCTAATGCTAAATATAGAATTGCTTTTCCTAATTTTTTTATCCTTCCTTATAATATATAATTTTTTTCCTACATACTTAATTGCTTCAATATGATCTATATTTCTTCAATTTTTTTTATAATTAATATATTATCCTTCATTTCATAACTCTCCTTTTATTTTGCTACACTTTCTTCATTCATAATATATAAATGTGTACTTTTAAAAATTGCATTGTTATTATTTAGCTCTTTATTATAAAATATCTATGTTCTAATTTTCCTACTATATATATATAACTTTTCTCCTTAACTATAGTTATAAACAGAGTTCTTAGTTTTAGGTGGTTTTTCAGACTCCATCTGAAGCTTACAAGTCTTTATTTTAGGGCGTTAGCGGCCTTACCTCTATGCCTTTATAAGATGGAATGTTAGAGTCGGTAATCATCGGATAAATGAGATTATTCTGAATTTTTACAACTACAATTATGAAGAATATTTTATTTTTTTATAAATTAACAAATGACTTAGTCATTTATTTAAAGTCATATTTTTCTTAAAATTATCAATATTATGAATAATCTCCGTTAAACTTCTAATTAAACTTGCAAGAATTGTGAAGGATTTCTGAATACTTTAAAGAATAAGTAAGTTATTTCATTCAATTATATGATTATCGATTTGACATATAAGGTTTTTTTTTCTAATATTAAATTTATATTAACAATATATTAACAATATTTTAAGGAGATGTGTATAATGAGGTCGTTTTTTAGAAGAAAAAATGTAAATTCTATCTTAGATGGTAACAAATCCTCGTCTTTAGAAAAAACTTTAGGTGCATTTGATGTAACTTTAATGAGCATTGGTGCAGTAATCGGAACAGGTGTAATGGTTTTAACAGGGCTTGTAGCATCAAGAGATGCAGGACCTGCTGTTGTACTATCCTTTATGTGTTCCGCAGTTGTATGTATGCTTGTAGCTTTGTGTTATGCAGAATTTGCCTCTTCACTGCCAAGCTCTGGTAGTGCTTATTCATATATTTATGTATCATTAGGTGAAGTAATTGCTCATCTTGTCGGATGGTCTCTTATTATGGGATACACTGTAAGTATTTCCGCTGTAGCCGGAGGTTGGGCAGCGTATTTTAATAGCTTATTAGCTGAATTCGGAGTACATATTCCTAGCCAATTCGTAACCATTCCAAGTCAAGGAGGAATACTTAACGTTCCATCAATTCTCGTAGTATTATTTGTTGCATTTATTCTTTCAAGAGGAACGAAAGAAAGTAAAAAAGTAAACAATTTCATGGTTTTTGTAAAACTTGGTGTTATAGTTCTATTTATAGCTGTAGGTGCATTTTTCATAAAACCTAAAAACTGGCATCCGTTTATGCCATTTGGAGTAAAGGGAGTATTTGCAGGCGCTGCTTCTGTATTCTTTGCATTTACAGGATTTGATGCTGTTTCAACATCAGCAGAAGAAGTAAAAAATCCTCAAAAAGATTTACCTATAGGAATTTTTTGTTCATTGATTGCTTGCACAGTTATATACATTATAGTTTGTTTAGTTTTAATAGGTGTTGCACCTTATTCTACATTAAATGTTGGTGATGCTATGGCTTATGCATTAAGTTCTGTTGGACAAGGCTGGGCAGCTTCTCTTCTATCAATTGGAGCAGTTATAGGTATCATGGCAGTTATATTCGCGTATATATTTGGTACATCACGTATATTATTTTCAATGAGTCGTGACGGATTACTTCCAAAAGCTTTTTCTAAAATAAATCCTAAAACAAATGTACCAACATTTTCAACTTGGTTAGTAGGTGGTGCTGGTGCTCTAATATCAGGATTTGTAGATCTAAAACAACTAGCAGACCTTGCAAATATAGCTCTTATAGGAACTTTCTTACTTGTAGCTGTATCTATAGTTGTACTTAGAAAAACTCATCCAAACTTAAAGAGAAGTTTCAGGACACCTTTTGTACCTGTATTACCTGGACTAGCAGTAATTTTTAGCTTATTCCTTATGTTTAACCTATCAAAAACAACATGGTTATACTTTATTGCATGGTTAGTCGTAGGATTAATAGTTTACTTTACATATTCACATAAAAACAGTTCTTTAGAGGCTACTGATAAGAATGTTTCTTCATCAGAAAAAACAGCATAATTTACTCGTAATTATTATGATTATTATTTTAAAATTTCACCTTACTTCTATTATGAGTAAGTAACTAATATAACATAATAAAAAACCTAAGATTATTATTCAATCTTAGGTTTTTTATCAAGTGATTCTTAGGTTCAGGTGGAGTTTGCTCATAAGGAATCCTCTTCTCCATCTGAAGCTTAGAAGAACTTATCCAGGGGCGTAGCCAATTCTTATCTCCATCTTCTAAAAGATGGAGTATTAGAGTCGATAGCCATCGGATAAACAAAGTTCTAGTCTTCTTTTACTAAATATAATAGATTACTTTCAATTTGATAGAACAAAGGTGCAACTTGTATTTTAGGATACCTTGTTCTTAGTCTTTTAGCTTCACTTAAAACAAAATCTATTTCATTTCCTATTTCAAACATTGGCGAGAAATGCATAAAATGCTCTTCTGCCCATTCCTTATTCCATCCAGCTTCTTCTACTAATCCTTTTATAAATTTATCTTTTTTTGACATTAAATTTACCATACCGCAATTATTATGTGCTATTAAGGCAATACTCTTTACTTTTCCTATTGCAACAGCGTAGGACACTTTAAATTCACTGTACCTTAAATTACCTCCACCAGATCTAATAATATAAGCAAAGTTATCAGGAATTTTTAAGGATTTCCTGTTATCCATACACATACCTACTAATATTTCTGCCTTCTCATAACTTTTAAACTCTTTATTTAAATTATGATATTCTAATAATTTTCCTATGGGCGTATTTTTATATTCATCAAAAATATCCTCTTTTTTCTCTACTTTAACAAGTCTTTCCATAAATATTCACGACTGCGTAACCCTACAGCTATCTCCTTTCACTTAAAGTTAAGTTATATTTAAAATAATGATTACAAAAATAATACTATACTTTTACGATAATATCATTATAATTTTAATATTATTTATGAATTTCATTTACCAAAGTGCTTAATTAGAATATTAGTAGTAAATTTTAATGATGAATGTTATTTAAAAATTAGATGAGTACTTCACAAAATATTAAAAGAATATGCTGAATCACAGAAAACTTTACAATCAAAAAACTAAAATCATTATTTAATCTTAGTTTTTTACTTTGCACCAAAAACCTTTTGAATATAACATATTCTAATTGACAATATAACAAAATGCTATGTATTACCTTTTAATTATATAGAATAATAATAGAGAATTTTATTTTAATTATTTGAAATAAAATAACAAATCACCAATGACTTAGGAGGTAATAATCAATGCAAGCTGGAGTAAGAAACAAATTAATTGGTAAAATAGCAGAAATAAAATCTGATGCCGTAATGGCTCAAATTAAAATGACGGTTGATGGATGAACCGCTTCCCCTAGGGTTACGTCCGTGATGACAAAAGAAAGTTTAGATGATGCTGGTTTTAAAGAAGGCGACACAGTAGAAGCTTTAGTAAAAGCGATAAATGTAGTTTTTGTAAAACAATAAGCGTATTACTACTCAAATTTAGAGTGGCCTACGCTTGAATATATTATTCGAAAAACCGTCCATTTATTAAGAATGCCTAATGCTTCTCTTATTTACAACTACCTACCCACTCGATCAGCCCGTCCTTGGGCTCCTCGTGGCTTGAATCTTCCTGATTCGAATTACGGTAGTTTTAAAACGTGAAGCATAAGTCCTTCTAAATTCACTCTAAGTTTTTCTACACAATATATTTAAGCTTCTGTCCACTCTAAATTTTGCTTTAAATATGCTTTTTAATTTTACACATATAATCCCATTTCTTTTACTCCGAGGGCTGATAAGCCCGCACGCCGACAGGCAGAGAAAACTTAATTGCTTAGATTGTATAGAAATCTAAGTGTTATGTCTACGTTTAATCAATCACTATAGTGTCTAGCAAAATATCTATTTTAAAATCTAAGAATATATCTGATGTTTTAGAATGCTTTAATGTGAAGTTGCCTTGATTCAGGTTTTCATCAACCACTTAATGGAGTTGCCAATTTTTTATCCGATGACTACCGCCGCTAATACCCACACTTTTTATAGGTGAGTTAAGCGGCGCTACATCCCTTGATAACGGTTTCTAAGCTTCAGATGGGTTAAATGCCTAAATGGTATTTAACGAGCAAATTATTATTAATTTGCTCTGGAGTCGAAGATAAAAACTCCACCTGAAGCCAAAAATCCTGTTTATTAGGCAATAGTTTTTTCACAAAGATAGTATGTCTTAATTTTTCAACTTATAAAATCTGTGGTACTAAAAGTGCTACGCACTAAACACTAATTTTAGAAAAAACTTTAAAAATATAAAGATATAATGAAATTTACCGCCGACCGCATTAGGGCTTATCAGCCATCTTTATATGAAACTCCTACTCATTCTTCGCAGGGGTGCTCACAGAGTAAGCGACCATATCAAAATCATAGATTTTGTATGTCTGCTTAACCGATTCACACCAAATTAAAAATTTGGGTTCTTTGCTTATGTGAATTTTAACTGTATGGAAGCTGAGATATATTGTGAAGAAACATTTGAGCAAATTT
>CAZKOJ010000154.1:0-9915 GCA_964554365.1 uncultured Clostridium sp.
CCTGTAATAACACTTTGGAGACTTACAAATATCAATGAAAACAACATAATTCTTGTTGTATCTATGGACATTTGGAATACTTTTGGGTCATTTATGAAACCATGTGCAAATATAAGAATTATATATTTAGCAAAAATTATTAATATAATAGTAACTATAATAGTAACTATTGAAGATACATTTATAATATTATTTACAAACTTGTCTCTTATTTTTTTAGTACTTTTTTGTAAATGCTCTGTATGAATAGGTATGAAGGTTGTAGTTAATCCGTAACTTATAGTGGTAAGCAGATAAACCATTCCTAGTGCGAAATTATATACATCGGTAATATAATTTGCTCCAAACTTTGCAGCAATTAATGCATCTCTTACTAATGCTAAAACCTTGCCCAAAATTATAAATACCATTACTAAAATTGATTTCTTTATAATTTTTTTAGTCATTAATCTTCACTCCACTTATACATTTAAGAGTATTACTTTATAAAACTCATAGTATTGATTACAAAATTTATTTATAGAATATTCTTCTTCTACAAGTTTATATAAATTTTCACCTTTATAACTTAACATAAGTTTATTATCATATGCTTCTTTCATTTTTAAATATATATCTTCTATTGATTTAGGATTTACCAAAAAACCAGTTTCATCATTTATACACTCTCTTACATCACCTACGTTTGAACATATAAATGGCTTTTTTACAGCTCCACTTTCCAATATAACAATAGGTGGTGATCCACCTTCATTAAATGATGTGAGAATACTTATATCACTTGCATTTATTAAATCTACAACATTAGATTGAAATCCTGCAAAAATAACTTTTCCATTCAACATTAATTCACTACATTTATTTTTCAAGTTACATTCTAATTCGCCATCTCCAACCAATAAAAGTTTTACATTTTCATATGTTTTTTGTAGTTTATTGAAAGCTTCTATACAAGATAAGTGATTTTTTATGGGGTGCATTCTAGCAACCATTACATATACAAAATCTTCACTATGTATATTATATTTTCTTCTTACTTCATCTCTATTGTGTAAAACTTTTGTATGTTTCATATCTATACCATTATTAACAACAGTTTTGTCTCCTATGAAGTCATTATTCTCTAAAAGATTTCTAATATAATTTGAAACACATACATAATAAGGAAAGCTTTTTAAACCCATTTTACTTAATGGTGTAAAAAATATATATTTCAATTTATTATTTAAAAAATCATATCTATAATCACTATGCACAGTAGCAATACAAGTTTTAATAAGTTTTTTCTTCATTAAATAATACATAAAAAATGCTTTAGCTCCATGAAAATTTACTATGTCTATATTATTATCCTTTATATACTTACAAATTTCATTATTTCTTAAACTTTCAATCAATATTGCTTTTATGCCCATGCTTTTAGCCTTATCATAAAGTTCACCTTTTCCTATACATCCAATTACAGTTTCAAATTTATCTTTTGAATAAAAGCATAAATTTAATACATGCTTTCCTCCACCACCATTATCATTACCTGATATAATTTGTAAAACTTTAATATTAATCACCTACCAATGAAAATATAGAGTTTTAGCATGCAATATTCGCATGCCAAAACTCTTATTAAAAATCACTTGATTACAACTTCAATAATATATTTTCAAGCTTTCTAGATATAGCTTCTCTTGCATAGTTTTCCATTACATATTTTCTTCCATTTTCTCCTAACTGCTTTCTTAAATTTTCATCTTTATATAGCTTTAAAACAGCTTCTGCAATTTCTTTAGGATTTTCTGGTTCAACAGTAATTCCAGCTTGTGCATCATTAATTAATTTTTCTGCTTCACCTTCTACAGCTAATATAATTGGTAGTTCTGATGAAAGTGCTTCAAACATCTTTGAAGGTAACGCTCCTTTAAATAAATCCAGCTTTTTTAAAGGTATAATTGTGGAATCCATTGATGCTATTATTCTAGGCATCTTAGGTTTAGATTGAACTGGTAAAAAACTCACATTATTAAGATTTTTTTCACTTACCATATTAATTAACTTTTCTTTTTCAGGTCCATCACCGAAAAACAAGAATTTTATATCTTTATAATCTCTTAAAATATCTGCAGCTTCTATGACAACCTCTAGTCCTTGAGCTATGCCATGAATGCCTGCATAACATATAGCAAATTTACCATCAACACCTAATTCTTTTCTAAATTCTTCATCTCTATTTTCTCTCTTGAAAAATTCAGTATCCACTCCATTAGTTATAAGATGAACTTTTTTTTCATCAAATCCTCTTCTTACAATATCATTTACTATTCCTTTGGTTTGTCCTGTAACTGCATGAGCTTTTTTATAACAAAATTCCTCTAACCAAGTTGATAAAGTAATGAGTAATTTGTTATTAAGCACTCCAAGTTTCACAGCAGATTCAGGCCATAAATCTGATACATTAAATACAAATTTTGCCTTTTTCCTCTTAGATAAAATATATCCCGACCATCCTAGAAATAATGGCGGTGACTCTGTTATTATTACATCTTGCTTATCTATGTACTTTGATCCAGTTAATACTGATGAAAAGGTAAATGATAAATAGTTTCTAAGTCTTTTGGTAAAACTCTTATCTTTTGTAGCATAAATACTTGTACGAACTATTTTTATTCCCTCTATTTCTTCTACTACAACTTTTTTATCTTTATATCCCTCAAATATTTCTCCTTTAGGATAGTTAGGCATGGCAGTTAATATAGTAATTTCGTGATTAAAATTCTTTAGCTGCTTAGCAAACTCAAAAATTCTATTTTGAGGTGCCCCAACCTCTGGAGGACAATATTGAGTTAAAAACAAGATTTTCATTATTCCACTCCTTATTTACCTATTATATCCAATATTTGGTTTGCTGCTTTTCCATCTCCAAATATATCTTTTTGCTGCTGCTTAGGATAGAAATTAACTATTGAGTCTAGTATTTTATTTTTATCTGTTCCTACTACTCTATTCCATCCATTTTCCACAGTTTCAACCCACTCAGTTTCATCTCTCATAGTTATGCATGGCTTCTTTAAGAAGAATGCTTCTTTTTGAACTCCACCACTATCTGTGACTATCTTTTCTGAATTCATTTCCAAATTTATCATTTCAAGATATCCTACAGGATCTATTAGCTTTATATTTTCACTAAATTTTAAACCGTAGTCATTAATATATTTTTTGGTTCTTGGATGTATAGGTAATATTACTGTTTTTCCGCTTTCGTTTAATGCTTCTATTATATTTTTTAATCTATTTATATCATTAGTATTTTCTGCTCTATGTATAGTAGTTAAAATATATTCATTTTTCGCGACTTGAAGATTATTAATTATAGAAGATTTACCTTCCGCTAATCCTTTAAAATGAAGTATAGCATCAAACATTACATCACCAACGTTATGTACGCCCTTGCTTATTCCTTCATTTTTAAGGTTTTTTATTGCTGAAGTTGTAGGTACAAATAAGAATTTTGAAATATGATCTGTTAAAATTCTATTTTGCTCTTCTGGCATATTCATGTTAAAACTTCTAAGACCTGCTTCTACATGAGCCACTGGTATTAAAAGCTTACTAGCACATAATGCTCCTGCTAATGTTGAATTAGTATCTCCATATACTAAAACTAAATCTGGTTTTTCATTAAAATATATTTCTTCTAATTTTATAAGCATTGTACCAGTTTGATGTCCATGATTTCCAGACCCAACTTCTAAATTATAATCTGGTTTAGGAATCTTTAATTCATCAAAAAATACTTTAGACATATTTTCATCATAATGTTGTCCGGTATGAACAAGTATTTCTTCATGCTGCTTTCTTATGACATTAGATACAGCTGCTGCCTTTATAAATTGTGGTCTTGCTCCAACCACTGTTAATATCTTCATATGACTGCCTCCTAATTAAAAGTTTCTATTTTATATTTTTGACTTATACTGCTTTTCTAAACATTATCATTTCCTTAATTTTCATAATTTCATCTAATCTTAAAATAAATGCAGTTATAATAAATATAACTAATCCTATAGACGAAGAAATTAAAATTTTAATAAATATTGAACCTGTTGACACATAATTTAAAACCAACATATTGTTAACATAATATATGGCTATTAACATAGTTGCTGATGATATAAGAGTCTTAAATGTTGTCACTAATATTTTTCTTCCATTTATACTTCCTATTTTCTTTGTTAAACTATAAATTAATAATGCACAAGCTATATACATTGAAGTAGCATTTGCTAATGCTAGTCCTTTTAGACCTAAAAAACTTTTGTACACAAATATTAATACTACATTTAGTATAAGAGATATAGCACTATTTATCATTGGAGTTTTTGTATCCTTTAAAGTATAATAAGCTTTGCATACAAAGTCTCTTAGTCCGAATGCTAACAGACCAGAAGCATAAAAGAATAGTACACTAGAAGTTATATCAGTGGCACTACTATTAAATTCTCCCCTTTGAAATAATATGTATATAATAGGCTTACTTTGAATCATTACAATAAACGACATGGGTAGTATGAAAACTATAAGCGTACATATAGATTGACTTAATGTTGTTTTCATTTCTTTTATCTCATTACTAGCTGTTTGCCTTGCCATTTTAGGATAAATTACTGTAGATATAGCCACTACAAAAATGTCTACGAATAGAGCAAAAACTCTATAAGCATAGCTTAAGGCCGATAAACTTCCTTCGTTAAATCCTGTAGCCACTCCTCTTTCAACAAAAGTATTAATCTGCTGTACTCCAGTACCTAATATAACAGGTATAAGCATTAAGCACATCTTTTTAAGCATGGGATCTTTAAAGTTTATTTTAAAACTATATTTGAATCCTATTTTCTTTAAATAAGGTATTTGAGGTATTATTTGAATAAATGTTGCAATAAAAGTTATTATAGTAATACCGATTACTCCATATTTTTTACCATAGATAAGCAAATATCCTATTATTAAAATATTAAATGGCAATGCTACTAAAGCAGGGACTGCAAAATTATTTTCCGATTGCAGCATAGCATTAAATATGTATAATACTGCATTAAATATAAGTGTAGGTATTAATATAATAGTAAGCTGCTTTGTAAATTCCAATTTACTTCCTAAGAATCCAGGATTTAAAAAAGCTACTATAGGATTACTAAAAACTATACATACTATAGATATAACTACAGTTATTAATATAAAAAAATTTAAAACATTATTTATAAACTCACTAGCTTCTTGCTTTCCTTGCTTTAACTTTTCATTATAAAGTGGAATTAACGTAGTAGTTATTGCCGCACCTATAGTTATAAATAATATCATTGGCACGTTAGATGCTGCAAAATAAGCATCTAACTCTATGGTACCAAATTTTGCAGCTGTAACACTGTCTCTTAAAAGACCAAGTATTTTACTTATAAAAGTACATACAACTATTATAGTTGCACTTTTTATTAACTTGTTTCTATCGCTCATTTTTTCACCTTTTATTGTTTTCCATATATATTAATACATGATATTGTGGCTCCAAACATTATCCAATATGGAAAGAAATACGTAACAGAGCTTGGTGCAAAACTAGCCATTGAAAATCCAAGCAATACTGTTATTAACGTATATGCTGATATCTTGGCTCCATAATCTCTTATATTGGATATGAGAAATAATCTATATAGTAAATATAAATAGTAAATTCCAAATAACAAGAAAAAGAAAACACCAAAGTCTCCCAATATCTCTATTGCTAAACCATGAGGACTATATATACCATGAGTATTTTTTTTATCCATAAGCTGTTGAGTTGTGTTTCCTGCACCAAATCCTAGAAGTTTTTTATCATGAATTACACCTTCTACTACATCGTATATTACTGTTACTCTTTCGGCGTCTGAACCTTCTTCTCCAACTTTTACATCTCCTATTTTAGTAATACTCTCCATTTTTTGTTGCATTTTTTGCATATTAGCAGCATTATTTCTACTTAATACAACATAACTAAATTTATATACTCCTACAAAACCTATAACAATTATTAATGTATATATTAAACCCTTTAACCTATATTCTTTTAACATAACTATAGTAAACACTATTACCATGAATATTACAGCAATAAGATTAGATCTTGATGTTGTAAGTACTATTGTAGCAAATGCAAGTAAACTGCATAAGAAGTAAATTAATTTTTCTCTTCCATACTTTACAAAAGAAAATAAAAACAATAGTATTGGAATACATAAGGACATCAAAGTAGCAAAATTATTTGGATTGTAGGAAAATACCATAGGTCTTGTTCTTAAAAGTTCTATTTCTACTGCTGAAAGTTTATGGACAGTGTAGTTATAGTAATGCTTTACTGGTAGTTGAATACCTGTCATAGCTTCTATTAAGCCTATAATAACTATTACTATAAGCATTAATCCAATAATTTTCATAGTATTTTTTAACTTTTCTTTATTACTATTATAAATAACAAACACTGCTAAAAATGCAAACATCATAGCATAAATTACAATATATTTAATATTTAAAGATTTATTTTTTGACCAAAAATAACTTACACATATATATATAAACCATATTATGTAAAACCACAAAATCTTTTTATCCATATTTATACTTATACCGCCATTTTTAATCCACTGTAAGGCTGTAAAAATAATCATAATGAATAACATTACATGGAAAAAATAAATTTGTTCATGTCCTGGTACATATGCTGTGTATTCAAATATAGCAGATACTAACAACGTACAGTACAATTTATCATACAACTGATGTGAATCAGTCAATATTAAGCTTAAAACTACACATACAAAAAACAATGGTCCAATTACATAATTACCATTTAAAATTGACTGAATAAGTACAGCAATAAAGAGTATAAATATATAGCTTAAGCCTCTTTTATCTAGTTTGTTCATCTATTTTTTCCTCCCGAAATCAGAAAACTATCATATAATTTTTTCATAGTTTCAGCATTATCTATCCAATTATATTTATCTTCAACTAATTTTCTAGCATTAACAGAAAAATTCTTCATTTTTTCTTCGTTCTGTATTAGAATTTTTAACTTTTCCTTTAGTAAATCAGTATTTTTAGGTTCTACAGTATAGCCATTAAAATCATTAAAGACTATTTCCGTTAGCCCTCCAACATTCGTGGATACCACCGGTCTTCCACAAGCACAAGCCTCTACTGCTGCAACTCCAAAACTCTCACTTAATGATGGAATGCATACTATATCCATCATATTTATATAGTCAGGCACTTTAGCATTATCTATATTCCCTGTAAAAGTAACTTTATCTTCTATATTTAATTTTTTACAGAGATTCTGTAAGTTTTCTTTTTCACTTCCATCTCCAACTATCATAAGTTTTATGTCCTTATCTACTTCTTTAGATAAACTACTAAAAGCATTTATCAAATAATCTATTCCATATATTTTGCGCAAATTTTTAATTACACCAATAGTTATATGGTTATGTTTTAAAACTGGGGTTTTTATACTAAATCTATTTATATCAACTCCAAAAGGAGTTATTGTTATCTCTTTTTTTCTAGTATAGTATTTTTTTGTTTCATTAGCCATGTTTAAACTAGTAGAACATACTGCATCTGTACCTTTAAGTATGTATTTTAATAATTTTTCATTAAAAGCATTAGACTGTGGAAATTCGTATACATCACTTCCCCACACTGATATAATAAATGGATGATATCCACTCATTCTACCAAAAAGGCCATAGCTAGTAGCATAATGACTATGAAGAATGTCTGGTTTTATTTGTCTTATTAATTTTTTTATACTATTAACAATAAAAAAATAAGCTAGTTTATTTCCAAAAGGTGGTTTTACCACGGATATTTTCACATTTTCACTATATTTGTAATTAGTTTCTCTCATAGATATCAAATATATTTCATTGTTAAAGCTTGCAAAATAATTCACCCATTTTCTTGTATGTATGCTATCAGCATCTGCTAGAAAACATATTTTAGACATTATATTTACACTCCCTAAAAACAGCAACAGTTGACAACAGATATTGCCAACTATCAGCTGAATAATATTCTATATTATTGATTTCTAAGTAACTGATCTTCTGGAACATTCCTTAATTTTCTAGCTGGAGTTCCCGCAACTATTGTTTCTTTTTCTACATCTTTTGTTACCACGCTACCCGCTGCAACAAAACTATCTTCATGTATAATCTTACCAGGTAATATAGTAGCTTGTGCTCCTATTCTTCCACCTTTTTTAACGGTAACTCCTTTAAAATGATTATATCTTTCTTTTGAACGTGCTGCAAAATTATCATTTGAAGTTACAACTCCTGGAGCTATAAATACATTATCCTCAACTTCAGAATAAGCCGTTAAATACACATTAGTTTCCAACTTACAGTTAGAACCAACTTTACAAAAGTTTTCAACCGCAGTTCCTCTTCCTATTATGGTTTTGCTTCCTATTGTAACATTTTCCCTTACTGTAGCTAAATCAGCAATAAGAGTTTTCTCTCCTATTTCACATCCACAATAAATTATAACTGCCGCGCCTATTAAACAACCCTCTCCAATTACTGCTGGTGGAAGCTCTTTTTCATCTTTAAATATACTATTAACAGCTCTCATAGGTTGTTTACCTATTACCGTATTGTCATCTATTCTAATGTTATTTCCTATTTTACTTCCCTTGTGTATAACTACATTGTGACCTATAACACAGTTATCACCTATACTAACATCATCTTCAATTACCACAAATTTACCAATTATTGTATTGTTACCCATTTTAGCTTTATCAGATATATAATTTTCCATTCTCAATTCTCCGTTCCCAATTATTGTTTGTCATGTATTTTTTTTACATCGACCATTTCCATAGTTGAAAAACTTTCCATAGGAAACTTAACTGGCATTCCTGTAAGTCTTGATTTATAAGCTGCAAGAATTATAGACATACCTTTCTTTCCTTCTTCACCGCTTACAAGTGGATCTCTGTTATCATTTATAGCATCTATCATATCTTTAACCAAAGGTGTATGTCCAAAGCCATATACTGAATCTGGATCAGCATCTTGTGCTTTTAAAATCTCGTCTTCTTTATCTTTATCATCTGCAAATTTCCAAGTTTCTATTTTATTTACAGCAAGACCTCCAATACATACTGTTCCTGTTTCTCCAAATATACTTAAAGTCTCTTCTAAATTTTTCGGATATACGCAAGCACTACCCTCTATGATACCTATAGATCCATTCTTAAATTTTATAATTATTGCACCAAAATCTTCTGCTTCTATATCTCTTAAAAATGTATCACACGCAGCATATACAGTATCAATTTCGCCACCCATCATCCACTGAAGTAAATCTATATTATGTATACATTGATTCATTAAAGTACCACCATCAAGCTTCCATGTACCTCTCCAAGGCGCTTGAGTATAATATCCCATATTCCTATTCCAAAGTATTCTTGCAGTACCATTAATAATTCTTCCAAACCTATTTTGGTCTACAGCATTTCTTAACTCCTGTATTGGCTTATTAAATCTATTTTGATGACTTACACATAATTTAACATTATTTTCTTTTGCACATTTTATCATATTATCTGCATCTTCTATTGATAATGCCATAGGTTTTTCAACTATAACATGTTTCTTTTTATTCATGCAATACATAGCTATTTCTGGATGATATCCGCTTTCAGTAGCTATAGTTACTATATCTATATCCTCTTTCTCAAGCATGTCCTTGTAGTCTGTATATACTGCAATTGAAGCCTCTTCTCCTAATTTAGTAATATACTCTTGCTTCTTAGCCTCTGCATTTTCTATAAGTACATCACAAGTAGCCACTAAAACTGCTTCTTTTATA
>CAZKOJ010000154.1:9925-10304 GCA_964554365.1 uncultured Clostridium sp.
TCTACTAAAAATAGATGATCTGAAAAACTGATCCCTAATTTTTCTATATATTCTTGTTTTTTTGCTTCTGCGTTTTCCTTTATAACATCACAAACAGCTACTAAAACAGCTTCTTTTTTGTTATGAATTATAGCTTCAACATGTTTATATGAAATTCTACCGCATCCTACAATTGCAAATCTCATTGTTTTCATAAAGATCACCTCTTAAAATATTAATAAAATCAAATATTTTTACAAATCATGTAAATATCTTTTAATAATTTTCGGAAGGTACTTTTTCCAACTTAAACTACTACTTAAGCTGGACCCCAAAAAAACTAGCTAAGATACATTAATCTTATATAGCTTTGAGATTTGCCTTCCGAAAAATATTATTA
>CAZKOJ010000155.1:0-10251 GCA_964554365.1 uncultured Clostridium sp.
TACTCTATCCTTTAACGCAGGATAACGGAAAAACTTACTAAAGCATTAGATCCATTCAGTTTTTCAACTCCCAGGTGATTTTCTTTAAACTTTTCCTATGGATTCTCATCTTTCTCCACTTTCTGTAAGTAATTTAGTTTAAATACTTTTCCTGTTCAACATTTTTAATAGATTTTTAAATTTTCTTTACAATTTCTTTTTATTATATTATAAGGTTTTTTTATTGTCAATTTATTTATATAAAATTTTTCTTCAACTATTTTCTATTTCCCTAAAAATCCAAAAATCCCATTAGCTATAGCTTGCGCATATTTTTCTCTATAAGCTTCACTTGATAACTTTGATGCATCACTAGGATTTGTTAGAAACCCTAACTCTGTCAATACTGCTGGCATATTAGTATTATTTACAACATATAACCAATTTCCATCCTTTAACCCTCTACTATAAGTTCCTACTTCATTTACAATACTATTTTGTATAGCTTGTGCTAATTTTTTTGATTCTGGATTACTCTCATTTACTAATGTTTCAGTACCATCTGCAGATGACTCATCAAAAGAATTACAGTGAATACTTACAAAATAATTAGCACTTGCATCATTAGCTGTATTACAACGCATTTGTAAGCTATCTGTAACACTCATGGGAGTTGATCTTTCATCTTTTGTTCTAGTATATACTACTGTTATTCCTCTATCTTCAAGTATCTTTCCTACCTTTAACCCTACTGCTAAAGTAACATCATCCTCTTGAAGTCCATTTATACCACTAGCCCCTGTATCCTTTCCCCTACCATGTCCTGGATCAATGCATATCACTGTTCCTGTAGGTGGATTAGGTTTGGGATCTTGTTTTTTCCCTATTGTTAAAACAAGTTTTACAGATTTACTATATCCTGCCGCTGTTCCTTCATAAGTATACGTTCCTATACTAGATGTATCGACAGTTTTGGTTTTCCATATAACTCCTACCTTCCTAGTACTTCCATCACTCATAGATGCCGAAACATTTACAGGAAGTGTGCATGTATCACCCTTAGCTACAGATACTGGGATATCAGCTATTGATGATATTGTAACGTCCTTATTTATTAAACTTAATGATTTTAAAACTCCATTCGCTATGGCATTTGCACTTTTTTCCTGAAAATCTTCACTTGACAAAGCTGCACTTTCGCCTTCGTTAGTTATAAATCCTAACTCTACCATTATTGAGTTTCCGACAGAGCCTCTTAGTATTTCATGTTGCTGAGCTCCTACCTTAATCCCTCTATCAGTACGACCAGTTTTACTAATAAGTTCACTCTGAACTGATTCTGCCAATTTTTTTCCTATAGCATCTGAATCTGAATAATATGTTTCTATTCCATTAGTAGCTGGATTTTCTGGATAAGCATTACAATGTATACTTACAAAGTAGTCAGCTTTACCATTATTTGATATATCGAAACGTGACTTTAATTCATTATCTTTGTTCCAAGATACACTATCACTATCTCTTGTGTACACTACCTTTATACCATTATTTTTTAATAATTTCCCTAATTTTAGTGCAACAGATAAATCTATGTCTTTCTCTTTTATACCTGATTTCGAAATATTTCCAGAATCATATCCACCATGTCCTGCATCAATACACACTGTATACTCTTTATTTAAGTTATTTTTAATGGTGAATTCCATTTTTTCAGGTTTTGATAAATTTACACCTGATGAAGATTCTACATTATTTATTGTTAGATTATAAGTTTTACCGTATGTATATTGTGTTTTAGGTGAAACTACCACAGATTTTCCATCACTACCTGTAGCTACATTTATAGGTACTGATTGTCCACTTTCATCCGTAACTATAAAATTAGAATCATTTACAGTACTTTTATTTAATTCCTTATTGAACTTTATAACCCAAGATTTATTTGCTTCGACGCCAGATTTTGCTTCTTTGTCGTCAAAGGAGCTGGCAGCCTGTACATTATTTAATCCAGCAAATGCACTTAAGATAAATAAGAAACTAAAAACTATAAATATATAGGACTTTTTCCTTTTCAAATAACCACCTCCAATTTAACATTTTATATGTTTTTTATAAGTCGAAAAACATATAAATCTATTGTATAAATCATACATCATATATTATTATAATATAAAAAATCTAAATTTACACTTAAAAGTAAATTTATTTTTATCTTAACATAAAACTTATTTAAAAACTTTTTTAAAATTTATTTTTTTAATTTCTAAAAAGCTACTTAAGTCAAATTTTAGGTTTGAGTTACAGCTTTATTAATCTCAAAAATGTTTTACATAATTAAACTAATGAGGAAACCTTGAAAAATGTTGACGTTAGTAAAATTATTATTCAAAAAAATTAAGTATTCTTATAAATATAAAATGAAAAAAGAAGCTATAATAAAACATATAAATTAAAATATGTAGCTACTAAAAAGAAAGAGGTGTTTTTAATGATATTAACTTGGCTAGGACATTCATCATTTTTAATAGAAGATTCAAAAGGACGAAAAATTTTAATGGATCCTTTTGATGAAAGTGTTGGTTACAACGTATTCCAAGGTTCTGTGGACTTAGTTACAATAAGTCACCACCATTTTGACCATGATTATACAAAACAAGTAGAGTATAAAAACATTATAGATAAAGTAGGTTTTTTTAATTTATCTGACATTCCAATAATGGGCATTCCTTCTTATCATGATAAGGTAAAGGGTGCTAAAAGAGGAGAAAATATAATTTTTATTTTGCAAATAGACGGATATAGAATTTGTCATTTAGGTGACTTAGGCTATATTCTATCAGCAGAAGAAGTTAAGGAGCTCGGCAATATAGATATACTTCTAATACCCATTGGCGGCAACTACACTATAAATGGTAAAGAGGCTTATGAAGTAGCAAAATCTATAAAAAGTCATATAGTTGTACCTATGCATTACAAGACACCTGCACTTTCTTTCCAATTAGAAGGATTAGAGTCTTTTCTTACTTTTATGAAAAATGGTGAAAAAGTAGGTAATAATACTTTGTCTTTAACCCATCCATTAACTGGTGAAAATAAGGTTGAAATTTTAAACTTTAGTTAAAAATGATATTTAAAACTTGTAAAGGAAAATTGAGAATACTTTAAAGTTATCTCCTATATTCTCAATTTTCCTTAGTTTTAGTCATCTCAATCAATATTATTTATGTTCTACATGCTCTAGTCCAGCATTAAATAACTTATTTATATGTTCGTCATCTAATGAATAGTATACTATTTTCCCTTCCTTTCTAAACTTAACAAGACGTGCATCCTTCAATATTCTAAGTTGATGTGATATAGATGATTGACTCATTTCAAGTACTTCTGCAATATGACAAACACATAGTTCCTTTTTAAATAATGCATATATTATTTTTATTCTGGTTAAATCCCCTAGTACCTTAAATAAATCTGATAACTTCATAAACTTTTCTTGGTCAAGCATATTATCTCTAACACAATTTATACAATCTTTGTTAACTTCACTGCAAAGACAATCATCAGAATCTTCATTATTATTCATATTATCACCTCTATATTATGAGAATATATTCAAATGTAATTATATATTTAAGAATAGTTTTTTTCAATGTTTCATGTTTTCAGTATGAAAATAGTGCCTGCTTTTATGTTTTCTTTAATTTAAAAATCTATGGTTATTACATTTGCCGAAGTTAAGCTTTCTTTTACATTTATTATTCTTTGATTACTGGAACCTCTATATTTAAGATTATCAGTTTTTTTATCTTTTTCAAATTTTCCGTCTACTAATGCATCTATGTTTGTTAGTAAGTCTTCCCAACCCTTGTTCTCATGTTTATTTTGTAAAATATATTCGAAAGTATACCCCGTATAACACCATATGCTTAACCCTATCTCTTTTATTTTTATAGCCATATAGGCGAATTCACTTGCCTGCTCAAAAGGATCTCCACCTGAGAAAGTTACTCCTCTTAACATTGGATTTCTTCTTATATCTTCTATTAATTCATCTATATTTTTTAACTGACCCCCATCAAAACAATGAGTGCTTGGATTAAAGCATTCACTACAGTTATGTTTACACCCTTGTGAAAAAAATACACGTCTAAGTCCAGGTCCATTTACTAAACTTTCATATGCTATGCCTGATAATCTTACAGTTCTATTTAAATTCATTTTTAATTCCTCCAAGTTTAATCTTAGTTTAAAAGACAGAGATGTAAGTTCTCTGTCTTTTAAATATCTTAATTATACTTTTATTGAGGTTAGCTTAGTGACAATTATCCGTTGAATAAACATGTTTACAATTGCCTTGGGATAATCTTTGTGATCTTTCAGCTACTTTGCCTGCCCCAAATCTTTCATCTAATGATAGATATCCGGTTACTCTTGATATTCCTTGTATGTTGTTACTTCCACACTTAGTACAGCTTTCCTCTCCATGAAGATATGTTCCACAGCTTCTACAATACCTTATGTGAAAATTAATACCTATATAGCTTATATTTGTATGATCATAAGCATAATTTAGTATATCTATTATAGTTTCTGGTGATGGATAATCATCTACTTCTATATAACTTATATGTCCAGCATTACACAATTTATGATATGGTGCTTCTATATCAATTTTGTCCTTTATAGATATAGGATATTCTACTGGTATATGATAAGAATTGGTGTAATAATCTTTATCTGTTACCCCTGGTATTTCTCCAAATATCTTTTTATCTTGAATAATGAACTTACCACTTAATCCTTCTGCTGGAGTAGCATAGCAACTCCAATTTAAGTGAGTTTCTTGTATTAATCTATCCATATATTCTCTCATGTGAGAAATTATTTGTATTCCCAGTTCTCTAGTTTTTTCATCCTTACCATGATGTTTGCCTGTTAATGCTATTAATGTTTCTGCCAATCCTATGAATCCTATAGCCCAACTTCCTTGCTTTAGTATCGGTTCTATAGAATCATCTGGTTGTAAGTTCTCTGACCCCTTCATAAGTCCCTGACCAGCTACAAAAGGTAAATCTTTAACTCTTAACCTTTTTAGTACATCATATCTATGCATTAATGCTTCTTTTGCCAGTTCAAGTTTACTATCTAAAAGTTTGAAAAACTTATTTACATCCTTTTTAGCTACAATTCCAAGTCTTGGTAAATTTATAGTAGTTGGTGCTATGTTACCTCTTCCCTTTGTGCCTGGGTCACCATTCACATTAGAACATACATAGGTTCTACATCCCATAGTAGCAGGAATTACTCCTTGATCATAGTAAAATTTGTTAAAATCTGCATCCAAATTCATGAATGTAGGATTCATTCTCTTTGCTGCTACTTTACATGCTAATTGGAATAAATAGTAATATGGATCTCCTGGATTTTTATTTACACCTTTTTTTACTCTAAATATTATATTTGGGAAAATAGGTTGTTCACCCATACCAAGCCCTTTTTCATACTCATTTAGAAATATTTCGCAAACTAATGCTGATTCTTTGGAATCTGGTATTCCTAAGTTTATAGAACTAAATGGTACTTGTGAACCTGCCCTTGAATGCATTGTATTTAAATTATACACAATACCCTGCATAGATTGCTCTATAGCTCTTCTGAGTTTCTTTTCTACAAGTTTATTTAGCTTTTCTTCTTCTATCCCTAAATCCATCAGTTCATTCTTTATTTCTTTTCTTGTAGGATTTACAAATACCCCCATGTCAGTATCAAAGTCTGGATGTGATTGTCCTCCAAACATGTCATTTTGAGTTGATTGCAAAAGTATACATGAAAGTTCTGCAGCTGATTCTATTCTTTTAGGTGGTCTTATATTACCATACCCTGTATTAAAACCTCTTGTTAATATTTCTTTAGTCGGTATATGTAAACAATTAGTTGTTAAATTATAGCTATCCAAATCATGATAATATATATCTCCATTTTCATGAGCTTTAGCTAAATACTTAGGCATAATTGATAAATTGTGCCATTTGTTAGATTCGCTTGCTATCCTAAGTAATTTAGAACTAAAGTTATTACCTACATTCGCATTATCTCTATCTGTTTCAATTCCTATTTTTTCAATAGCTGTCATTAAGTCTGATTTTATTTCTCTTATCTTTGTTCTTTCTTTTCTATAATTAGAGTATGCTATCCCAATTTCTCTATGTCCATTTCTCAATAAAGTTCTTTCAACCATGTTCTGTATTTGTTCCACATTTATTTCATTTATCTCAAGTTCCTCTAGTTGCTTTATAACCTTTTGAGTTAAATCTATAAAATCACTTTCTTTTAAATCATATCCTATTTCTTCTGAAGAGCCCTTTATGGCATTTGTTACTTTTATAGAATTAAATTCTACTTTTCTGCCATCTCTCTTCACAACATGTAGCATATTACATTCCTCCAAACTACCATATATTGTGTTAAGTACTTTGCTATTATACTATGGAAAATTTTTTTAAGCAATCTTCAAATCAGTGTTAATTGTATCTTAAAACAGTTTAGTTTTGTTTACCTTTAAATTCTTTTGTTTTTTATTAGGGAACATGATTTGATATTTCAATTTAAAACCTTTTATTAAATACTGAATAATTAGTTAATAAATGTTAACAATATTGTTGAGGTGATACTATATGATTGGTAAAATTATTGATATGAATTTTACAGATGCTTTTATAAATTTTGCGGATGGGACTACAATGGATATTGGAGTTTCTAAACTACCAGCAGGTTCTAAAACGGGCGATACTGTAAATATAGACCCTAAATCAACTAAACTAACTAACAATAAGCTTGTTGACTTTTTTTAGCGTTATTGGGTCATGATATATATTCAATATGGTAAATAACATATTTATAGTCATAGAATACTCTATATGTTATCATTACAATGCTTTCCATAAAACAATTATCTTAAATAGTGAGAAAATTTCCTGCAAATTTTAAAAGGGGCTGTCTCAAAATAAAATGGAACCTATGGAATAGACAATGATAAAAAGGGTCTATTCTCATAGGTTCTTTTTTTGTATAATTAGGACAATTATTGGAGGGGCTAGTATGAGCAAAAAACTACTTACTGAATCAGATATTTTAATATTGTCTAAAAACCCTTATGTTAAAAACGTTAGCTCAAAGTCTATTACATATACAGATAAATTCAAAGCCTATTTTATGAGTGAGTATATAGCTGAAAAAAGCCCAACAAGAATATTTGAAGCTGCTGGTTTCAGTAAAGATATGATAGGGTATAAACGGATTGAACGTGCTGCTCATCGCTGGAAAAAGGATTATAAGGAAAGTAATAGAGATGGGTTTAGAGATGGCAGAAAAGAGAATTCTGGAAGGCCCTCATTAAAGGAGGTTTCCCAGGAAGATCTAATAGAAAAGCAAAGGGCAAGAATAAAACTTTTAGAAGCAGAGGTTGAATTATTAAAAAA
Source organism: uncultured Clostridium sp. (assembly GCA_964554365.1). GTDB lineage: Bacteria > Bacillota > Clostridia > Clostridiales > Clostridiaceae > Clostridium_AM. The sequence goes on from CAZKOJ010000155.1 coordinate 7,458, forward strand.
AATCGACTTGAAAGAAAGAAGGTTGATAGAAAAAAATAAAAAACTAAAGATATCTGAGATTTTTGAGCTGATTCAAAAAACTATAAAAAAGTATAGGCTTAAGAATGTAGTATCCTATTTATGTGAATGCTCTGGAGTATCTCGCTCGGGGTATTACAATTATATTTCGTCTGAAGATAGGCGCAAAGAGCAAGAAAAAAATGACGAAGACTCTAGAGATATTATTTTAATGGCTTTTAATCATCGAGGCTATAAAAAAGGATCAAGAAGCATTAAAATGACATTGGAAGGAAACTATGGCATTATTTTCAACAAAAAACGAATTCAACGAATTATGAGAAAGTACCATATTATTTGCCCAATCAGAAAAAGAAATCCTTACAAAAAGATGCAACAAGCAAATCAAGAACATCATAAAGTTGAAAATATTTTAAACAGAAACTTTAAGCAGGCAATACCAGGAAAAGTCTTATTGACTGATATAACTTACTTAAAATATGGACAAAGAAAAACAGCTTATTTATCAACAATAAAAGACTCATGTACCAATGAAATTGTTGCCTACAATTTATCTGAATATATGGACATCCAACTTGTAATAAACACTTTTAAAAAAATCAAAAATAGTGCCTTATCTTTGTTCACAAAAGACACACTTGTACACTCGGACCAAGGTTGTCATGTGCGACAAGAAGTCGCGTAATATATTGTCATAAGACTACCCTATCCATTCGGGGTAACTCTATCGTGACTAGCGTGAATGGTAACGTTCGGGTTAGAAAGCTCACGAGACAATGTGGAAGTTCGAATAGCCTAAATTGGGACAACTGCTAGAGTAAGAATGCTATGGAGAACGTAAAGTGAATCATTGTAGGAATCGTTACGCTGGAGAAAGCGAAATAGGCTGAAACGCTTTGACCAAAATGGTGAGGAGTCGAGCAAAGGCGAACTGTTAAACCAATGCGAATGGATAAAGAACTCCCGGTTTAAAGATGACTCCTAAGGCATTCATAATTATGTGTTATGCGGAACTTGGTAAACCCTATATGTTCCTCTACAAAGAGGTATCCAACCGTAAGGAGCGAAATGACATAGAGGGCAGAAGAAAGGGATAAAAAGCGAATGCTGATTTTGTAATGAAAACAGATAAGGGTTCAAACTTTGCCCTAACCCGAAAGGGTGCAGACTTAGCCTATGGTATTTCTTAGTAGGAAAGGATTATAAACTTATGAATTTTAGTAACTCCACGACGGACAAAACCGAGAGGCTAAAAAACACAAAATCACTTACTTTTCAATGGGAAACCATTGACTGGAAACAAGTTGAATATGATGTTAATAGGCTACAAACCCGGATTGCTAAGGCAACAGCAAATGGAGATAATAATAAAGCCAAAAGACTACAATACTTATTAACCCACTCTTTTTCAGCCAAAGCTTATGCTGTAAGAAAAGTAACAACGAATAAAGGGAAAAATACATCAGGTGTAGACAAGAAATTATGGTCAACACCTGCGTCAAAGATGAAAGCAATACTTTCACTCACAGACAAAAACTATATGGCTAAACCTCTTAAACGCGTATATATCACGAAGAAAGGCAAAAACAAAAAGCGTCCATTAGGAATACCTACAATGTATGATAGAGCAATGCAGACATTATATTCACTAGCACTAGAACCAATAGCGGAAACAAAAGGCGATACTATTTCCTTTGGATTTCGTCGTGGCAGAAGTGCAAAAGACGCATGTGAACAAATTTTTTGTGTACTTGCTAGGAAATGCTCTCCAACGTGGATATTTGAAGGTGATATTAAAGGTTGCTTTGATAACATCAACCACGAATGGTTACAAGTTAATATACCAATGGATAAAAGAATTATGAAGCAGTTCTTAAAATCAGGTTTTATATATGAAGGAAAACTATTTCCAACAGAAACAGGCTCTCCACAAGGTGGTGCTATCTCTAGTATATATGCAAACATGACATTAGATGGACTTGAAAATGTGATTCAAGACAAATACCATAGAAATTCTAAAGGAAAAATAGAGAATCACCACAGAGCGAAAACTAAAGTGAACCTGATTCGATATGCTGATGACTTTATTATCACAGCAAATTCTAAAGAAGTTGCAGAAGAACTTAAAACTACTGTTATCCAATTTTTAAAATCAAGAGGACTATCGCTATCAGAAGAAAAGACTATGATTACGCATATTGATAAAGGATTTGACTTTCTTGGATGGACATTTAAAAAATACAAAGGAAAACTCATTGTTAAACCTTCCAAAAGTTCTACTAAAAACCTAATCAGAAAATGCGCTACAATAATCCTTAGAGAAGGAAAAGCAAGTACCCAATCAGACTTGATACGGAGACTCAATCAAGTTATTAGAGGTTGGACAAACTATCACAAGCACGTCGTCGCAAGTAATGTTTTTTCATACATTAATAACACTCTTTATTATTTACTACAGCAATGGGCAAAGCACAGACACCCGAACAAGAGCAAATGGTGGTGGCTAAATAAATACTGGCATGAAAAAAACGGGAAAAGATGGCTTTTCATGACAAATGATTACAGTCTCATAAATTTGAGACGGATAAAAATCGTCAGACACCCGAAACTACAGATTTCAAGAACACCTTTCTTAGACAAACACTACTTTGACTTAAGAAAGCTGAAACTGCATACACTTGTTGCCGCCTGAAAAAGGTGAAGAAATGCTTGAGCCGTATGAGTTGGAAACTCTCACGTACGGTTCTTAGACGAGGGAAAGGGAGTAATCCCTTTT
>CAZKOJ010000156.1:0-10011 GCA_964554365.1 uncultured Clostridium sp.
ACCTGTGACCCTCTGCTTGTAAGGCAGATGCTCTCCCAGCTGAGCTATGCGCCCAAATACTATGTCCTTAAGACAATTAGTATTATATCGTTTAATTTAAATGTTGTCAACTTCTTTTTAATATTAATTTCAATAAGTAATATTAATGTATAAAATAAAATGTGATAAAATATATAATTTTCAACATCAATTTCTTAAAATTATTTTGCTGATTTTATAAGTTCTCCTATTTCCTTTTGATTAAATATGTATGCTTTATTGCAAAAATGGCATTTAAGCTCTTCATTTTTACCTTCATCATATATTTCCTGTAAATCTTTTAGCCCAATACTTATCAATGCTTTTTCAACCCTTTCTCTTGAACAATCACATTTATAAACCGGAACATAACTATCTAATATCTTCAAATCCATACCTTCAAAAATATAATTAAGAATTTCCTCTATATTCATTCCTTTACTTATCATTTCAGTTATAGAAGGTATCTCCTGAAGTCTATAGGTTACTAAATCTCCTGCAAGTTCATCCGCTCCTGGCATCATTTGTATTATAAATCCTCCAGATGCTTTTACACTTAAATCAGTATCTACAAGTACCCCTACTCCAACTGCAGATGGAGTTTGTTCTGAAACAGTAAAGTAATAAGCTAAATCTTCTCCTATTTCACCTGTCTGAATTGGCACTTGACCAACATAAGGTTCCCTTAGTCCCATGTCTCTTATAATAATTAAGTTTCCATTTTTACCTATAGCTCCACCTACATCCAACTTTCCTTTAATATTAGCTGGTAAATCCACTGAAGGATTTCCAATATACCCTTTTACACTAGCATCAGCATAAGAGGTGACAACTACACCTTTAGCTTCACCACCACCTGACATCTGAAGAGTTAAACTATCATTTTTGGATTTCAGCATAGCTCCCATAAGGCTTCCCGCTGTAAGCATTCTTCCAAGTGCTGCTGCTGCAGTTGGCGCACATTGATGTATACTTACTCCTTCATTTACAAGCTCTGTAGTAATGGCAGCTATTATTCTTATATCGCCATTACTAGCTGTTGCTCTGATTAATTTATCTTTCATAATTAAAATCCTCCTGTACTTTTTAACTTTTACGCTTCTTTACTACGTAAGTTATTCTTTCTGTTGTATCTTCTATAATTTTTTCTTCATAGTTATCCATAACTTTTACAATTTCAAGATTAGATTTATTTAAAAGATCACAAATTTTTTCATGCTTATAAGCTTTTTCCCTATGTTCTTCATCAAATCTTTTATATACCTCACCGTTCTTCACAAAAAATGTAAGGTACATGTCCACAATATCATTTTCTAAAGAATTTTCCCATATATAAGTCACATCTTCATCATCATAATTATAGAGATTATTCCCAAGTATTTCGGTAAGTTTATAATAAGAATTTATATCAAATATAAATATTCCATTCTCTTTTAGATGATTGTAGACTCTTTGAAAATATTTTATTAAACTTTGTTCTTTTAATATATAATTTGTAGAGTCGAGGCAGCAAGTTATAAGGTCAAATTTTCTATTTAAGTTTAGTTCAATTATATCCTGACAAATGAATTTAACCTTCATGCCTTTATTCCTTATTTTTGTCTCTGCTTCTGTAAGCATATCATAAGACAAATCTACAGCCCAGGAATAGGTAAATTGTGATGCTATGAGCTCAGTTATATTTCCTGTGCCACATCCAAGATCTAAGTAGTCTTTTTTTTCCACTTTTAATCCGTTACATACTTCTTCTATAGTTTGTACCCAACTTTTATAATCTATGTCTTTGTTTACAAGTTCATCATAAATATTTGCGAATTTTTTATAACAATTCATGTTTAATTCCTCTCGAGATAAAATAATACTTATTATATTACCAATTAATATTATATATTTTTAGTTTATAAGTCAATATTGTATCTCTTATAAAAGCTTTATATCTAATTATTTTTCAAAATCACATCATTTTTAGGTATATTTAGTTGTTTTTTTCTCTTAGTCATTATACCCCCTATCCTTCCCGTTTCCTCGGAAGTAAGTCCACTCCACCCACATTCATCAACCTTTAGACTTAATCCTAGTTCCTCTGCTATTTCATATTTCATTTTTTCTCTAAGCTTTTCTGCTTCATTTAATTCCCTATTAGATTTAAGTTTTGCTTTTATTACTTTCTTCAACGGAGTATTTCCCATACTATTCCACCCTTTCTTTTTATAATATTATTTTTTACCCGAAAGGGATTATTTATACACAAAAATCGGAGTCAAAAATCCTTTCTATCTTCCTTGTGTATATGCATATTTTATTTCGTAAGGAGCTCCAAGCAAAGTAAATATTATGTTTTTAGCATATTTATGTTTATATATTTCTCTGCTTCTGTATACAGTTGGTGATATCACCACATCTTGTAACAATAATATATTTTCAGCTTGTTTAAATGCATTGAATCTGTTTTCATTTTTATCCTCACCATAATTTGATGCCTCTATAATCAACCTATCAAATTTATTGTTAGACCAATTTGTAGAAATTATACTTGAATCTGTAGTCCATAAATAAAATTCTGACATAGGATCATTATAATCTGCAAACCATGTCATAGAACCTACTTGATAATCTCCTAATCCTATCTTTTTATTAAAGTTATCCCAATCTACATATTCTATTTTTATATTTAATCCTAAGTTTTTTTCATACATTTTTTGAAAAAATTCTGCTATATCTTTTTGCTTTGTGTCTATACCAGGTTGTATATATCTTACTGTGATTTTCGAAGGATCAGTATCCATCCCCAGTTCTTTCAATCCTAGCTCTAAAAGTTTTCGTGGATTTTGATTATCTTCTTTTAATTTTTTTATTGGTTCAAAATTTGATTTCTGTCTAAATTCGTCTTTTCCTATTTGAAGTGAAGGTGGTACAAAAGCATACGCTGGAACATATAGACCTTTCCATAATGTTTTAGAAACATCTTCCCTATCTATAGCTAACGAAAACGCTTTTCTTATATTTAAATTTTTAAATAATTTATCCTTTTGATTAAAAAATTCAAAATCAGTAGTCAATTCTGGTCTTTTTATCACTTCAAATTTTTCTGTTTTATTTAATTTATCCTGCCATTTTAAATTTGTGACTTTTGCTGCATCTATAGATCCGTTAGACAATTCTGTCATAATGGTGTTATTTTCTTTTAAAATTTTAAAGCTAGCTTTTTCAAGTTTTACAGTTTTGTTATCCCAATATTTTTCATTCTTATATAAGTCAACTCTATTATTGTGAATCCATTGTTTTATAGCAAATGGTCCTGAAAATACCATTTTGTCCATTTCAGTTCCATACTTATCTTTATATTTTTCAACTATATCCTTTCTTTGTGGCTGCATTGCTACAAAACTTGTTATATTAACAAAATAAGCACAAGGATATTCTAAATTTATTTCTAAAGTTTTATCATCTACAGCCTTTATACCTACTACTTCAGAAGATATACTTCCATTTTCATTTATTTTAATATCGTTATATTTTTTTGCATCTTTTATAGGATATAATAAAAAGGCATTAGGTGATTGAACTTTTGGGTCTAAAGTTCTTTTTACACCATATTCGTAATCTTTTGCAGTAACTGCTTTACCGTCAGACCACTCATTGTCTCTTAAGTGAAAAGTCCATTTAAGCTTATCCTGTGATACCTCCCAATTTTTTGCTCCTGCCGGCTTTACTACTTCTTTATCATTGGAGTCCTTTTCTATTCTTGTGAGAGCCTCATTTATTTCTAGTAATATTTGGAGCGAACTATAATCTCTAGCCTTGGATTGATCTAATATTTTTGGTTCTCCATCTAAATTTAAAGTTAAATATTGATTTTTATCAATTTCACTTTTAACATTTTCATGTTTTTTTTGTTTTTCACAACCTATGAAAATCATATTTAATATTAAAATTAAAATAATAGGTATACATGCTAATTTTTTATTATTCAAAATAAAGGTACCTCCTTATTAATATATTTATTTTCAAGTAAATTATATACTATATTCTTATATTTTAATTTTATACCAATTTTTTTAATAAAACATAAAAAGTAATAAATTTGTATTTTTTACTTTTATCATTCTATTTTTAAAATTTTTTGTGTAAAATATTTATGTAATCTAATATTATTTTCGTATATTAAAGCTGTACTGTAGTTATTAATTACCCTATTAATAAAAAAGGTATATATTTTTATTTAAAGCAGTTATATAATATTATAATAAAGAAGTTTTAGGAGGGGTTTAATATGAACTATAATGTAGCAGTAGTTGGATGTACAGGAATGGTTGGAAGAAAATTTATAGAAGTATTAGCTGAAAGGAATTTTCCAGTAGATAAAATTTATTTTTATGCATCTGCAAAATCTGCTGGTAAAGTATTAAAATTTAAAGGTAAAGATTTTTGTGTTGAAGAATTAAAAGAAGATAATATAAAAAATAAAAAAATAAATTTTGCTTTATTTTCTGCTGGTGGAAGTGTAAGTAAAGAATTTGCACCTATTTTTGCAAGATATGGAGCTACTGTTATAGATAATAGTAGTACTTGGAGAATGGATCATGAAGTACCTCTAGTGGTGCCTGAGGTAAACCCTGAGGATATTAAATGGAATAAAGGAATAATAGCTAATCCTAATTGTTCTACAATACAAGCAATTGTAGCTCTAAAACCTTTACATGATAAATATGGTATTAAAAGAATAGTGTACTCTACATATCAAGCTGTATCTGGTGCAGGCTTGCAGGGTCACAATGACTTATTAGAGGGTTATAAGGGTGTTGCGCCTAAGAAATTTCCTTATGCAATAGCAGGTAATGTTTTACCTCATATAGATGTTTTTTTAGAAAATGGATATACAAAAGAAGAAATGAAAATGATAGATGAAACAAAAAAAATATTACATGATGACGATTTAAAAATAACAGCTACTACAGTAAGAGTTCCTGTAGTATACGGTCATAGCGAAAGCATAAATGTAGAATTAAATAATAAATTTGATATTAAAGATATATTTGAGTTATATAAAACTGCTAAAGGCGTTATATTAAAAGATGATGTAGACAACCTTGTTTATCCAATGCCTATAGATGCTGCCGGCCATGATGAGGTTTATGTTGGAAGATTAAGAAGAGATTTTAGCTTAGATAACGGTTTAAATCTATGGGTTGTAGCAGATAATATACGAAAAGGTGCTGCGTCTAACGCAATACAGATTGCTGAATATATTATAAGTCAAAATAAATAATTTTATTATAAATTGTTTATAAATAAATATTAAGGATGAGGTGTTTGTATGAGTTTATTCAAAGGTTCAGGTGTTGCTATTGTTACCCCATTTAAAGATGGTGGAGTAAACTTCAAAAAACTGGAAGAATTGCTAGAATGGCACATCAAATCAGGTACAGATGCTGTAATAGTTTGTGGAACCACTGGTGAAGCTTCTACTATGTCTGAACAGGAAAGAAAAGAAACAATTAAATTTACAGTAGATATAGTTAAAAAGAGAATACCAGTAATAGCTGGTACAGGAACAAATAATACTGCTGCATCTATAAATATGAGTAAATGGGCAGAAAGCATAGGAGTTGATGGACTTTTAGTAATAACTCCTTACTATAACAAAACTACACAAAAAGGTCTTGTTGAGCATTTTAAAGCCATAGCTACTAGTGTTAAACTTCCTATAGTTGTTTATAATGTTCCTGGGCGAACCGGACTAAACATACTTCCAAAAACATTAAAGCAATTATGTCAATTTAACAATATAATAGCTGTTAAAGAAGCTAGCGGCAATATAAGCCAGATAGCTGAAATAAAGGCTGTATGTGGTGATAGACTTGATTTATATTCTGGAAATGACGATCAAATAATTCCTATCCTATCCTTAGGAGGAATAGGCGTTATCTCTGTGCTTGCAAATATAATTCCTAAAGACGTTCATAACATGTGTGAATTATTTTTAGATGGTAAAGTAAAGGAAGCTTTAAAAATACAGTTAGATTCCTTAGCTTTAACAAATTCATTGTTTATAGAAACAAATCCAATACCTGTAAAAACTGCTATGAATGTTTTGGGCATGGATGCTGGAGATTTAAGACTTCCGCTTTGTGATATGGTGGATGCAAATCTTGAAGTATTAAAGAATGAAATAAAAAATTACGGTCTTTTAAAATAAATTAAAAATATCAAATTTAAATTGAGAATTAGTCATTGGGAATTTAATAAAATCAACATTTATTCTCAATTACCAATTCTCAATTTTTTATGGAGGTTTTTTCATGGTTAAAATTATATTAAGTGGTTGTAATGGTAAGATGGGTAAAGTTATATCAGCAATAGCAGCTAACTCACCAGACTTAGATATAGTTGCCGGTATAGATAAAAATGCTGAGCATATTATCTATCCTGTATTTTCCAATATAAATCATTGCAATGTTCAGGCTGATGTCATTCTAGATTTTTCAAGACCTGATGCTTTAGATGACCTTATAAAATATAGTAAAGAAAAAAATATTGCCGTAGTATTATGTACTACAGGTTATACAGAGGAACAAATTTTAAAAATAAATGAAACATCAAAAAAAATACCTTTATTTCGTTCAGCTAATATGTCTATTGGAGTTAATGTATTAAATAGCGTATTAAAAAATATAAGCGCATTACTATATAATGACTTTGATATTGAAATAATAGAAAAACATCACAATCAAAAAGTTGATTCTCCTAGCGGCACTGCCATTCTTCTTGGGAATACCATAAAAGATGCCATATCTGAAGAAACTGTATTTGTTAATGGTAGAGAAGGTATCTCAAAAAGAACTCATAAAGAAATAGGAATCCATGCTGTAAGAGGTGGTTCTATAGTTGGTGAGCATGATGTTATATTTGCTGGTCAGGGTGAAACTATAGAAATAAAGCACACAGCACTATCTCGAGATGTATTTGCTGTAGGTGCTCTTAAAGCTTGTCAGTTTATGTGTGGAAAAGAAAAAGGATTATATTCTATGGATGATGTTATAAAATAGAGTGCTTTCACTCACAAAAAAGAGGCAGTAAGTTACCCTTTACTAGTGTAACTTGCTGCCTTTCTATTCTTATATCTAGTTGTGTTTTTTTATCCATTTTTCAATTCTGTTGCAAGCTTCTTCTAGCTGTTCCATACTATAGGCATAGGAAATTCGCATATGTCCTTCACCACCTAAACCAAATGCTGTTCCTGGAACGGCTGCTACTTTAGCTTCTTTTAAAAGCCTTTCACAGAATTCTTCACTACCCATATTAAATTTGTTTATTGACGGAAACATGTAGAAAGCGCCCATAGGAATATTAGAGTCAAATCCCATGTTTATAAGTCTTTTATATAAATAATCTCTTCTTTTCATGAACTCTTTTCTCATATGCTCTACATCTTTCATACAGCTTTTTAAGCCCTCATAAGCCCCCCACTGCACAATAGAGGGTGCACATGACACATTGTATTGATGTACCTTCATTATGCCTTCCATGTACACATTTGAAGCGCATACATATCCAATTCTAAGTCCCGTCATTGAAAACATCTTTGAAAATCCGCTGACCAATATTATTTTACTCTTTATATCTTCAAACTGAGCTACTGAATAATAACTATCTTCAAAACACAAAGCACTATATATTTCATCACTTATAACTATTAAATTATTCTTTTTAATTATCTCATATAATTCATTTCTTTGATTTTTTGATAAAATAGCTCCTGTAGGATTACAAGGGTATGATAGAACCATAACTTTTGGTTTCTCTTTATTTATTAAATCTTTAAGCTCCTCCAAGTCTATAGAAAAATCCTTTTTCAAATTATAATTTATAATTTTGCCTCCTAGAAGCTTTACACAGCTTTCATAAGCTGGATAAGCTGGTGTAGGTATAAGTACTTTATCATCAGCATTTAAAAGAGTAGTAAATACATCCATTAGTCCTTCACTTCCACCAATAGTTAAACAAATTTCATTAGGTTCATAACTTATATCTAGTGTTTTTAAATACACACTTATTTCTTTTCTAAGCTCAATAATTCCTGCATTAGATGTATATGTAGTTTTATTTTCATTTATAGCATCAATAATTGCTTCCTTTATTTTATTAGGCACATTAAAATCAGGTTGACCCAAAGTTAAAGATATAGCATCCGGATATTGGCTAACTTTATTAAAAAATTTTCTTATACCTGAAATTTCTATACATTTCACATTTTTAGAGGTTAAGTTATCTTCAGTCATTTTTCTTACATCCTCCTTTTTATTTTATATAGATTTAAAATTTTATAAAAATATAATAGCATAAAAGGAATTAGGTGTATAGCATATTTAAAAGCTTGACATTAATAGCAAATTAAAATATATTAGTATAAAATGGGGTTTTTTCTCAAAAGGGGGGTTGTTCATGATAACAACTTTAGCAGAAAATGAAATTATGAATTCTTTTAATAATCTAATACCTTATTTTCATCATTTTTTTGATGATGAATTAGTTTTTACAATTTCAAATACTGAGTATTTTTTAAAAGTTGTAGACAGTGCTAATATTAAACTATCTTTAAAAACAGGCGACTCTATTGCTTCAGGTTCTGGTGCTTATGAATGCTTGAAGCAGAAAAAACCTGTATCTATAATAGTACCCGAAAATATTTTTGGTGTAGCTTTAAAAGCTATGGCAGTACCTGTTAAAGAAAATGGTCAAATTGTTGGAACTATTGTTGTAAGTAAGAGTTTAGAGCGAAAAACAACTATTTTTGATTTATCAGAAAATGTTTCAGACTCATTATCTAAAATGGCTGATGTAATTAACGAGATTACAAATGGTGTAAACATGGTTTCTAATACTAATACTTCAGTACAAAAAAATGTTGATATAACAAGGAATGAAGCTAAAAATACAGATGAAATAATACGATTTGTTGAAAATGTTGCAAGACAAACAAATTTATTAGGATTAAATGCGGCTATAGAAGCCTCTAGAGCTGGAGAATATGGTAAAGGCTTCAGTGTAGTTGCTAATGAAATAAGAAAACTATCTGTATCTAGTAGTGAATCTATTAAACAAATAGATTCAGTACTAAGAAATATACAAGCTTCTGTAACTGAAATATCTTCACAAACAAATGAATCAAGCAGTATATTTCAAAAACAGGTTGAATCTATTAATAAAATATCAGAACTTGTAGATAAAATAAACTCATCTGCATCAGTACTTAAAGAAATGGCTTCAAAATTGTAGTATGTAAAAGCTTAGGAATAGAGGACTAACCCTCTATTCCTATATACTATTTTTAACTATGACACATCTAACTTAGAACTCATTATATTTGTTAAATTTAATTTATCAATTCTATTTTTTATTTCTTCTTTATCTATTGAATATAAACCAAGACTTTGCATTCTCTTAAAATACTCTGCTCCTGCAAAAGTATATCTATTTCTTCTACCTTCTTTTGTCATCATCTTATAATTTGCAAAATCTATAATATCGCCTATAACAGTAGTTTTAGGAAGGATTAAAAGAGGCATTGATAAAGCATATCTAACTGCATTATGTCCCGCCAAACTTCCAGTACAAATAGCTTCTGTGTGTCCTACAAATAGTCCGCTTTTTTCTCCCCCACAAAGTAAGTTGCTTATACCTTTTACTTTCATATCCCCTGTTCTTGGTGCTACTGAAAGATATCTTATAGAATTTCCTTTACCTCCGGCATACGGATCTATATATTTAGCACTTTCTAACCCTTTTATTTTTCTAAGCTTTTCCAAAGGGTAATAAGAAGTCATAAGCTTCACATGTCCTGTATCTAATAATACTACATTTTCAGCAAACTCTTTTAATGCATATTGCTGACATACCTTAGCCTTTAACTTATCCATATTTATATCTTCAACTGGAACCTTTAAAACCACAACTCCTTTTTTATTTAATTCTTTAACTACACCTTCATCT
>CAZKOJ010000157.1:0-9980 GCA_964554365.1 uncultured Clostridium sp.
CAAAGAGATCAAAGAAGAACTAGAACCAGACCCAAAAGAGTCAGAAGAAAAAGAGTCAGAAGAAAAAAATCCAGAAGAAAAAAATTCGAATGACGAAGAATAAAAATAGAAGGGCATCATGGTGCCTTTTTATTTTTGTATAATGTATAAGGATCATTCAAAAAATAACTAGCCAGTCTGCTAGTCTATTTTGTGTCATACTGAGTCAGCAGAACCCTTTGATAGGAACAACTATCAGCGGAACCTGTTTACTTGTCTGAAACAAAATATCCGTCGCATCTTTGACTTGTTGTTTTCGTTCATATGTCTAAAATATGTAATTCCTCAGGAGGGGCTAATGTATAATTTATTTAAATTGAATAATGGTTTAAGAGTAGTTGTAGAGAATATAGATTATGTTAATTCTGTAAGTGTGGGTTTATGGGTAGAAAATGGTTCTAGGAATGAAGATAAAATTAATAATGGAATTTCCCACTTTATAGAACATATGTTTTTTAAAGGCACAGAAAAAAGAACCGCACTTGATATAGCTGAATGTATAGAGGATGTGGGGGGGCAAATAAATGCTTTTACAGGAAAAGAAGCTACTTGTTTTTATGTGAAAACATTAGACTCACACTTAGAATTAGCATTAGATGTAATATCTGATATGCTATTTAATAGCAAGTTTTTGCCTGAAGATATAGAAAAGGAAAAGGGCGTAATAATAGAAGAAATAAACATGAGTGAGGACTCACCAGAAGATGTATTAGCGGATTTACATAGCGAAGCTATATGGGGAAAAGATCCTGTATCACTTCCTATATTAGGTACTATAGATACAGTAAAATCTTTTACAAGAGAGCAAATTGTAAAATATATTTCTTCATATTATATACCGGAAAATTCAGTTATATCAATATCTGGTAAGTTCAATATGGGAACTATAGAAAAGCTTGTAGAAAAATACTTTGGCACTTGGAATAGCAAAAACAAAAAACTTACTAATTATTCAAAACCAGAAATACAAAGCAGCCACCTTTTTAAGAAGAAGAGTATAGAGCAACTTCATCTAAGCCTTGGAATACCAGGTGTTGAAATGGGAAGTGAAGATGTTTATACATTATTGCTTTTAAGTAATATATTTGGTGGTGGTGCATCATCTATATTATTTCAAAAAATTAGAGAAGAAAAAGGTTTTTGTTATTCAATTTACTCATATATTTCAGCTTTAAATAATACCGGAGTAGTAAATATATATACTAGCTTAAATCCTAAATATGCAGCAGATGTAGTTTGTACTATAAAAGAAGAAATGCGAAAATTTACTAAAACACGTGTGAGTCTAGAAAAATTAAATAAAGCAAAAGAGCAGCTTAAGGGAAATTATATTCTAGGACTAGAAAGTACTAGCAGCAGGATGTTTAGCAATGGAAAATCAGTATTATTTTTAAATAGGATAAATACACCAAAAGATATTATTGAAAAGATTAATAGAATAAATGAAGAAAAAATAGATTATGTTATGAAAAAAACTTTTGAAAATGGTATAGTAAATTCAGCTTTTGTAGGAGAAAAGGTAGATTTACCCCTTCTAACAAATATAATAGAAAAAGATATCACACCATTTAAAAATACAACAAGTAATCAGGTGTAATAATAAGTCATATTCAAAAAAATAATTAGTCAGTCTGATAGCCTATTTTGTGTCATACTGTCTCAGCAGAACCCTTTGATAGAACAACTATCAGCGGAATCTGCTTTCTTGTCTGATACAAAATATCTGGTGCATCTTTGACTTGGTATTTTCTTTCATATGCCTTAGGTAATAACTCCTTAATATAATTCATAGTATGTAAAGTGAAAAGAGACTTTAACTAATTACTACTAATTTTATTTAAGGGGGTATATTAAATGAGTGATAACATGAAATTATACAGTGAAATGGAAAAGTATGAAATAATAAACGTAAATGATGGGGATAAATTCAATTGCTTGGGAAATAATGATGTAATAATTGATGAAGAAGGAAATTTTAAATTATTAGTATTAAATAATAATAAATCTAAAATTTCTTTATTTGGAAAAACAGAATTTATAGAAGTACCTTGGGAATATGTAAAAAAAATTGGTTCTAAAACTATAATAATAGATGCAGAAGAAAAAATGCTAAAGAGATCTCGTTAACATATAAGAGGTCTCCTTAATATACTATTATTAGTAATTGTCATGGAGGAAAAAGATGAAGATATTAGTGCAAAAATTTGGAGGGACCTCTGTTTCTACTCACGAAAGAAGATTAATGGTGGTTGATAAAATATTAAAGTCAAAACAAGATGGCTTTTCTCCAGTGGTGGTAGTATCTGCTATGGGAAGAAAAGGACAGCCTTATGCAACAGATACACTGCTATCACTAGTTGGAGAAGAATTTAAAACACATAATACATTAGCATTAGATTTGCTAATGAGTTGTGGAGAAATCATTAGTACTGTAGTAATGTGCGAAGAATTGAATAAAAATAATCTGCAGGCTGTACCATTAACCGGAGGACAAGCAGGGATTATAACTAACAATAATTATAATGATGCTTCAGTATTAAGAGTAAACGTAGAAAAAATAAAAAGTATAATAGAAGAGGGTAAAATTCCAGTAGTAGCAGGATTTCAAGGACAAAGCCAAGATGGTTTTGTTACTACATTAGGAAGAGGGGGTAGTGATGTTACAGCATCTCTTTTAGGAGTGGCTTTAAGAGCTGATGAAGTTGAAATATTCACTGATGTAGATGGAATTATGACTGCAGATCCAAGAATAGTTTCTGATGCTTCATTAATAGAAGAAATAGGATATAATGAAGTGTTTCAATTTGCAGACCAAGGGGCAAAGGTAATACATCCTCGAGCTGTAGAAATAGCTATGAAGGGAAACGTACCTCTTGTTATTAAAAATACTCTCAGTGGCTGTAAAGGAACTATAATAAGTA
Source organism: uncultured Clostridium sp. (assembly GCA_964554365.1). GTDB lineage: Bacteria > Bacillota > Clostridia > Clostridiales > Clostridiaceae > Clostridium_AM. Next base: position 2,961 of record CAZKOJ010000157.1, read on the forward strand.
ATAATGTAAGGAGTAGTTCACACAATATTATTACAGGAATAACATCCATGGATAGTAGGGTTCAAATTACAGTAGAATTTTGTGAAAATAATCATAATGAAAATTATCATATATTATTAGATGGATTAGCTAATAACATGATAAGTATAGATTTAATTAATGTTTTTCCAAAGCAAAAAATTTTTACTATTGATAAAAAAGATTTAGAAAATTTTAAAATAACAATGGAAAATTTAGGGCTGAAATACTCTTCGGTAGATGATTGTACAAAGATTGCTGTAATTGGCCGTAGAATGAGAGGCATACCAGGAGTTATGGCAAAAATATTAAAAGTGTTAATAAAACATAATATAGAAGTACTTCAAACTGCTGATTCTCATACTACTATATGGTGCCTTGTAGAAAGTAAGGACAGAGAAAAGGCTATAAATGCACTTCATAGTGAATTTAAATTAGGTGAATAATAGGATGAATATGAATCTCCTTTAATGCACAATATAAAGCTATGCAAGGAGGAGATTATTATGTCAGAGGAAGAAAAAGAAAATATAAAGGAAGATATAAAAGAACTAGGTGTTATAAATTTACCGAAGACTAAGGATAAAATACAAATGTTACCTATAATAGGGCAAATTGAGGGTCATATGATTTTATCACCTCAGACTAAGTCCACTAAATATGAACATGTTATACCACAGTTAATAGGTATAGAAAATGATGATAACATAGAAGGTCTATTAGTGGTTTTAAACACGGTAGGAGGAGATGTAGAAGCAGGTTTAGCCATAGCTGAAATGATAAGAAGTTTGAGTAAACCTACAGTTTCATTAGTTATTGGTGGAGGACATTCCATAGGAGTACCTCTTGCTACTGCAGCTGATTATTCATTTATATCGCCTTCTGCTACCATGATTGTTCATCCTATAAGAATGAATGGTTTGGTTATAGGAGTGCCTCAAACTTTTGAATATTTTAATAAAATGCAAGAAAGAATAACTGAATTTATAATAAGAACTTCCAAGACCAAGAGAGAAGACCTGCAAAAGCTTATGGCTCAAACTGATGAGCTTTTAAATGATATGGGAACTATATTGATCGGGGAGCAAGCAGTAAATCAAGGGTTGATTGATGAAGTAGGAGGTATAAGTGAATCGCTAAATAAGCTGAATAGTATTATAGAAGAAAAAAAGAATTTAAAATAAAAATCACCATAGGAATTTCCTATGGTAATTTATATTTATAGAAGGACTTGAAAGGAAATCTTTATTATGTGTAGAATTAGTAACTGGAGGTGATAAGTTAAATGGCTAAAAAAACAGAAAAGTACAAACTAAACAATGATATAAAAGGGATTTTATTAGTTACTATAGGAATATTAATGATTATTAGTGTTTTTTCTTCAGAATCTTCAGGAATTATTGGCAAATTCATAAAAAAGATATTAATAGCCATTGCAGGACTTGGAGCCTTTGTTTTTCCAGTTTTAATAATATTTGTAGGATTCTGTTGTATTGCTAAAAAGAACAAAATAAATTTTAGTAAGAAATTTTATGGAATACTAATGTTTATAGTTAATACTCTTTTATTAATACAAATGATAATAATGCCAAATTATTATATAAATAATGATGTGAATTTAGGAATAAAAAAACTATATGAAGCTGATAGTATATTGCATGGTGGGATTATAAGTTTTTTAGCTGATATACCATTATTGAAATTATTTGGTACTATAGGTTGTTATGTAATTTTTATTTCAATATACATAATATGCTTCATACTAATGAGTAAAATTACCTTATATGATATATTGCATAATGTTAAATATGCTTTAAAACAAAATGATGTAGAAGATGATGATACAATTATTGAAGAAAAAGAAGATATAAAACATGAACATATAGAAAATAGTGAGCAAAAACAAAGCTTTATAAAAGGTATAAATAACAGAATAAAAATATTAGATTTTATGAAAGCTGCAGATAGAGAAAAAAATGAAGATTTAATAAAGGCTGTTGAAGAAAAACAAGAAATTTCAAAATTAAAGCATCCTCAAGCAGATACTCAATGTGCTTTAGATGAAGTTGTAGACAAATCTATAAATGAAGAATTAGATAAGCAGATAAACTCAAAAAACAATAATGAAAATATTCAATATAGATTTCCAGCTATAGATCTACTTAAGCTTAATGTTCAATCTAAATTGAATAAAGAAGACAAAAAAGAACTAATTAATAATGCTAATAAATTAGAAGAAACACTGTCAAGCTTTGGGGTAGAGGCCAAAGTTATTCAAGTGAGTAAGGGACCATCAGTTACAAGATTTGAATTGCAGCCAAACCCAGGGGTAAAGGTAAGTAAAATTGTAAATTTAGCTGATGATATAGCGCTAGGACTAGCAGCTTCAGGAGTGAGAATAGAGGCACCTATACCTGGAAAATCTGCTGTAGGCATAGAAGTTCCAAATAGGGAACTAATGCCTGTTTACTTGAGAGAGGTTATAGAATCACCAGAGTTTGTGAATTCAAATAAGAATTTAGCCTATTGCTTGGGAAAAGATATAGGTGGAAATTGTGTTGCATCAGACCTTAGTAAAATGCCTCATATGCTTATAGCAGGAGCAACAGGTTCAGGTAAAAGTGTATGTATAAATACACTTATAATAAGTCTGCTTTATAAATATTCCCCAGATAATGTTAAGCTTCTAATGATAGATCCAAAGGTAGTTGAGCTTAGTGTGTACAATGGAATACCTCATCTTTTAATACCTGTAGTTACAGAACCTAAAAAAGCTGCAGGAGCTTTAAATTGGGCTGTACAGGAAATGACTAGAAGATATAAACTTTTTGCAGATAATTCTGTAAGAAATATTGAGGGTTATAATGAATTGCTTGAAAAAGGTAAAATTGAAAATAAGCTTCCTTTTGTTGTAATAATTATTGATGAATTAGCTGACTTAATGATGGTATGTCCAAATGATATAGAAGATTACATAGGACGTTTAGCGCAAATGGCAAGAGCTGCAGGTATGCATTTAGTTATTGCAACACAAAGACCTTCTGTAGATGTTATTACAGGAGTTATTAAAGCAAACATTCCATCTAGAATATCATTTGCTGTATCTAGTCAAATTGACTCTAGAACTATACTCGATACTGCAGGTGCAGAAAAACTTTTAGGAAAAGGAGATATGCTTTTCTACCCTGTAGGAGAATCTAAGCCTATAAGAATTCAAGGAGCATTTATTTCAGAAAATGAAGTGGAAAATGTAGTTAACTTCATAAAAGAGCAGCAAGGTACTCCTAAATATGAGGATAAAATAATAGAACAAATAGATACCAATACAACTGCTGGTGACTCAGAAAGTGATGAATTACTAGGTGAAGCTACTAGAATTGTAATAGACACTGGACAAGCATCTACATCGCTTTTGCAAAGAAGACTTAGAATAGGATATAATAGAGCGTCTAGGATAATAGATGAAATGGAAGAAAAAGGGATAATATCTAGTAGAGATGGAAGTAAGCCTAGACAGGTGCTTATAAATAGACAGGATTTATAATTATATTTAAAAACTTACTTGTAAAATGATAAAAGTAGATTTAAAATAAATTATGTATTTGTATTTCATAACATTATATATACAGGAGGAACAATAGTGAATAATTTGAAAGTTGGACTAATAAGTTTGGGCTGTGATAAAAATAGAATAGATTCTGAAATTATTCTCAGCAACATAAAAGCTAAACATACCATAATAAACGATGCAAAAGAAGCGGATATAATAATCGTAAATACTTGTGGATTTATAGAATCCTCAAAACAAGAATCTATAGACACTATACTTGAAATGGCTAAATATAAAAAACAACATAACTGTAAACTATTGGTAGTAACTGGATGTCTTACTCAAAGATACGGTAAAGAAATTATGGAACTTATGCCAGAGATAGATGTGTTGCTTGGAGTTAACGACTATGGAAAATTAAATGAAAGTATAGAGAAATGTATTGAAAATAACGGAGAGAAAATTTATAGCTGTGAATATAAAGATTCAGGAATAAATGAAGGAGAGAGAGTTTTAACTACAGCATCTCACACAGCGTATTTAAGGATTGGAGAAGGCTGTGACAATTTTTGCACATATTGCATAATCCCTAAAATTAGGGGCAAATATAGAAGTAGAACAATAGAAAGTATTTTAAAAGAAGCTGAAAGTTTGGTTAATCAAGGTGTAAAAGAAATAATACTAGTAGCTCAAGACACTACTAGATATGGAATAGATATTTATGGCAAAAAAATTCTTCATGAACTTATAAATAAGCTTTCTAAAATAGATAATATTCAGTGGATAAGAGTATTATATTGTTATCCAGAAGAAATAACAGAAGAACTTATAGAAGAAATAGCCATCAATCCTAAAGTATGCAAATACTTAGATATACCTCTTCAACATATAAGCAATAATATTTTAAAACGTATGGGGAGAAGGGGAACCAAAGAAGAAATAATAAATAATATAAACAGATTAAGAGAAAAGGTAGAAAATATTTCTCTTAGAACCTCCATAATAGTAGGTTTCCCAGGAGAGACAGAAGAAGATTTTGAAGAATTAAAGAACTTTATTAAAGAAACTAAGATTGATAAGCTGGGCGTATTTAAATATTCTCAAGAAGAAGGAACAGCTGCAGCTCTAATGGAAAATCAGATTGAAGATGAATTAAAGGAAAGTCGTGAAGAAGAAATAATGAGTATTCAGCAGGCAATATCAAAGGAAATTAATAGTAACAAAGTTGGTAGGGTGTATGAAGTTATAGTTGAAGGTAAAGAGGAAGAAGAATGGTATGGAAGAAACTATGAAATGACACCTGAAATAGATGGGTTAATTTATTTTAAGTGTGAAAATGATTTAGTAATTGGCTCTATAATAAGCGTAAAAATTACTCACAGCATGGAATATGATTTAATAGGAGTTGTATGCGATGAATCTTGCTAATAAACTTACAATATTAAGAATTATATTAGTTCCATTTTTTTTAATATTTATAACCATAAGAGATCTGCCATATGGCAAACTTATTGCTATTGCCATATTTGTAATAGCTTCTATAACTGATAAATTAGATGGATATATAGCAAGAGTTAGAAATCAAGTAACTAGATTTGGAAAATTTATGGACCCACTAGCAGATAAGTTGTTAGTTACAGCAGCACTAATATCTTTAGTGGAGTATCATATAATACCAAGCTGGGCAGCAATGATAATTATTGCTAGGGAATTTGCTGTAACAGGTTTAAGAACGGTAGCAGCAGCAGAAGGTATAGTTATAGCTGCTAGTCCTTGGGGAAAAGCTAAAACAGTAACTCAAATAGTGGCAATAATATTGGCCTTAATAAATTTAAACTATAACCATGTATCCCTTGGAATAATTAAAAAATTTATTACTTATCCACATAAATTTTTAAACATAACTACTGATGTGGCAATGGCTGCAGCTATTGCTATTACTATAATTTCTGGGTTGGATTATTTCTTGAAAAATAAAGAAGTTATGAGAGCAGATAGATAAGAATTGAGAATTGAGAATTGAGAATTCAGGTATCCTTGATGAATTCTCAATTTTTCTTTTTTAGAGATTAAAGATGTAGTATAGTGTCAATAATTTATAGTACATACCTAATATTATGTTTAAAATTATATTTATGTAGTTGACCATAAATATAATATACTATATAATTATATTAGAACAAACGTTCGAAAAATAATGAAAAATTTATATTATTGTAGTTTAAGAAAGGAAGTGACCCTTTTGGGAAACATTAATAATGAAAAATTAAAGGCTTTAGAAGCTGCTTTAGGACAGATAGAGAAACAGTTTGGAAAAGGATCTATAATGAAACTTGGAGAGCATAGCATATTAAATATAGATGCTATATCTACAGGATGTCTAGATCTTGATATAGCATTAGGAATAGGTGGTGTTCCTAGAGGAAGAGTAGTGGAAATATTTGGTCCTGAATCTTCAGGTAAAACTACTGTTGCATTACATATAGTAGCTGAAGCTCAAAAAGCATCAGGAGCAGCAGCTTTTATAGATGCAGAACATGCATTAGATCCAGTTTATGCAAAAACGATAGGAGTAGATATAGAAAACTTAATCGCATCACAGCCAGATACAGGGGGACAAGGTTTAGAAATAGCAGAAGCTTTAGTAGGATCTGGAGCTGTGGATGTAATAGTTGGAGATTCTGTTGCAGCATTAGTACCTAAAGCTGAAATAGAAGGAGAAATGGGAGATTCTCATGTAGGATTACAGGCAAGACTTATGTCCCAGGCGTTAAGAAAACTGACAGGATCTATAAGTAAGTCAAAATGCGTAGTTGTATTTATAAATCAATTAAGAGAAAAAGTTGGAATCATGTTTGGAAATCCAGAAACTACACCAGGTGGAAGAGCTTTAAAATTTTACGCTTCAGTAAGAATGGATATTAGAAGAATAGATTCTATAAAGCAGGGAGATGGAATTGTAGGTAACAGAACTAGGGTAAAAGTTACTAAAAATAAAGTTGCACCACCATTTAAACAGGCTGAATTTGATATAATGTATAATCAAGGTATATCAAGAGAAGGAAATGTACTAGATGTAGGAGTAAGAGAAGAACTTGTACAGAAGAGTGGAGCATGGTTTGCTTATAAAGAAAATAGGCTGGGACAAGGAAGAGAAAATGCAAAACAATTTTTAAAAGAAAATCCCAATATACTATGTGAAATAGAAAATAAAATAAGAGAAAAATATGAATTGCCTATTGTAAAACCTAGTGTGAATAAAGCTGATACTAAAGCAGAAAATAAATCAAAACAAGAAACACCTGTTGAAAACAAATAAACTTTAATTTATCGCAAGTTATACAAGGCTTGCGATTTTATTTAAAACTATTATTAGTATAATTTAATAATTAAATAGCATATTAAACAATAAGAATAATAATACACATAAAACTTGACAACAAGGAAAATAT
>CAZKOJ010000158.1:0-9869 GCA_964554365.1 uncultured Clostridium sp.
TTTATTTATAATTTTGGTATTAAATTTAAAAATAAACTAGAAGTATTGAAAATAAATGCCAAGGAAAAACAATAAAATTGGGGGAAAAAAGAAAAGGGTTGGTATAGCAGGAGATCTAGCTTTGGAACCCAAAATATTATTATGTGAGGAGGATACATAAGCATTAGATCCTAATACAACAAAATCTATATTACAACTCATAAAGAAAATAAATGAAGAATTAAATATAACGGTAGTTTTAGTTACACATCAAATGGAAGTAGTTAAAGAAATATGCAATAGGGTTGCACTTATGGAAAAAGGAGAAATAAAAGCTGAAGGTACTGTAGAAGAATTATTTTTAAAACCAGATAAAGTTTTACAAAAACTGTTAGGCGAAAATGAAGTGCTTCCTATAAGTGGAGTAAATATAAAAATATTTTTTCCGAAAGAATATAGCCAACAATGTATTATAACCTCAATAGCTAGAGAACTTGATATAGATTTTTCTATAGTATGGGGAAAGCTTGAAAGATTTAGAGATAATGTTTTAGGATCTCTTGTTATAAATACAAGTGAAGAATATAAAGAAAATATATGTAAGTTTTTAGATTCAAAATCCATAATTTGGGAGGTGATTGAAAATGATGCTTAATGAAATATTACTTCCAGCATTAGGGGAAACAATACAAATGGTTTTAGCATCTACTTTTTTAGCAGTAGTTATAGGATTTATACCAGCAATTATACTTGTACTAACAGATGAAGGTGGATTGAAGCCTAATAAATTTATATATAAAACATTAGATTTTATAATAAATATTTTACGTTCATTTCCGTTCTTAATACTTATGATTGCTATATTCCCAATTACAAAATTACTTGTAGGTACAAGTATTGGAACTAGTGCGGCTATAGTACCTTTAACTATAGGAGCAGCACCGTTTGCAGCTAGAGTAATAGAATCTTCTATGAAAGAAGTGGACAATGGTGTAATAGAAGCTGCTAAATCCTTTGGGTCAAGTAACTGGCAAATAATATATAAGGTTATATTAAAGGAATCATTTCCTTCTATAATATTAGGTATAACTTTGACTGTTATTAGCGTAGTAGGATATTCGGCTATGGCAGGAGCTATAGGAGGTGGTGGATTAGGTGATGTAGCAATTAAATATGGATACTATAGATTTAGGACAGATATAATGGTTTACACAGTAGTTATATTAATAGTTCTTGTTCAGGTATTTCAAAGTTTAGGTACATTAATTTACAGAAAGTTAAGTAAATAAAAATAAAATAAATAATTAAACGGAGGTAATAAAAATGAAAAAAATAATAGCTTTAATATTATCATCAATTTTTATTTTAGCACTAGCAGGTTGTGGTGCTAAAAGTGGAGATGTTTCAAACTCAAACGGTACAAGTAAAGACAAAAAAGTAATAAAGGTAGGTGCTACACCAGTACCACACGCAGAAATATTAAAGGAAGTTAAACCAATATTAGCAAAAGAAGGATATGATCTTCAAATTGTTGAATTTACAGATTATGTAACTCCAAATACTGCCTTAAATGAAGGGCAATTAGATGCAAACTTTTATCAACATATACCTTATTTAGAGCAGTTTAATAAAGAAAAACATACTGAGTTATCTTATACTGTAAAAGTTCATCTTGAACCAATGGGAGTATATTCAAATAAAGTTAAAAAGATAGCGGATATAAAAGATGGTGCAGAAATTGCTATACCTAATGATCCAACAAATGGATCTAGAGCTTTAAAAGTACTTCAAAATGCAGGACTTATTAAGGTAAAAGATGGCGAACTTATTTCAAAAGCAGACATAACTGAAAATAAGAAAAACATTAAAATAAAAGAGTTAGATGCTCCACAACTTCCAAGAGTTTTGGGTGATGTAGATGCAGCAGTTATAAATGCAAATTATGCTCTTCAAGCAAATTTAAATCCTACAAAAGATGCCATAGCTATAGAGTCAAAAGATTCACCATATGCTAATATACTTGCAGTAAGAACTAAGGACAAAGATAAAGATTCCATAAAAGCTTTATCTAAAGCACTTAACTCACCAGAAATTAAGAAATTTATAGAGGAAAAATATAAAGGAAGTATAATACCAGCTTTTTAGGTATCCGAAAGAAAATAACAAGTCAAAGATTCTGAGGATATTTTGTGGTAGGCGAAGAGTCATGACCTGAGCATAGTAGACTATGTAAGGGTTATGACGATGAAGCATAACATAAACAGGATTTTTGGTTTCAGGTGGAGTTTTTCCACTCCATCTGAAGCTTAGAAACCGTTATCCGGTTGGTAGACATCGGACAAAAGAGACCAGAATACTGACTAGCTATTTTTTTGAAGATACCCTAGTATATAAACAGAGCTTGATGATAAATTTAACAGTTTATCATCAAGCTTTTTAACTTGATTAAAAATATTTATTATAATTAAGAAAAAAATAAGTGTAAATATGATTACATTGAAAAAAATGGTCAAAAGTAGTAAAATTATATTAAAGAATATAAAAAATAAATAGTTACACTGTCACTCATAATTTTTCAAATTTTTGTAAGGCATAAATATTTATATGAGGGGGGCTATATATGAAAAGTATTAAAACAAAAATAGTTATTAATGTATGTTTAATTTGTATAGTAAGTTTAGTTGTTACAGCGAGCTTAAGCTATTATTTATCTTATAAAAGTATAATGCAACAATCCTCAGCCAAAATTGCTATGGCATCAGATAAGTATGCGGAAAACATAAATGGATGGTTCAAAGAACAAGGGAGAATTATAGAAGATATTCAAAGTGACATTGAAGTTAACAACAATTATGATGAAGTATATTTAACAAAATATCTTAAAGAAAAACAAAAGACAAGCACTGATAGTGCAGCTGTGTACTTAGGCTTTCAGGATAAAAAATATATATCTGGAGTGGGGTGGATACCGCCTTCAACATATGATTGTACTCAAAGAGGATGGTATAAACAGGCTTTAAGTAAAGACGGACTTATATATACACCACCATATTTAGATATTACTAATACAAAAGAAATAGTAATAACTGTGGCAAAACCAATTAAAAAAGATGGTAAAGTAATAGGGGTGATTGCATCAGATATAAGTGCTAAAAGTTTGATAACTACTATCTCAAAGGCTAAGCCAGTGAATAATGCTTATGGATTTTTAATTGATGGTGAAAACAATATTGTGGTACATCCTAATAAAGATTTTGAACCTAATGAAAAAGAAGTTAAAAATATAGGTAAAATCATGGATGGCAAATTAAGTACAGTAAAAAATAATAGTGATGAATTAACGTTGTTTAAGGACTATGATGGAGTAGAGAGATATTTTGTAACATCTAGTATAGCTACAACAAAGTGGAAAGTCGGATTTGCAGTACCTAAATCAGAAGTGCTACAGACATTAAAAACACTTGTTTGGAACTATTCAATAATAATATTAATAAGTAGTATTATTGTTGTAGTTATTGCATCAATTCAGGGAAATCGTATTGTAAGGCCTCTTATTAAAATAAAAGAATTGGCAGAGCGGTTGTCAAATTATGAGTTTACAACACCTATATCAATTGATGGAATAGATGAATTTGCACAGACGGGTATGGCTTTAAATACAGCACAAAAAAATGTAAGTGAGCTTGTTAAAGTTATAATGAATAATTCAGAAAATTTAAGTGCAGCAAGTGAAGAACTATTAGCTACAGTTGAAGAAATGACATCAAAACTTGAAATAATAGATGTGTCTACAAAAGAAATAGTAAATGGATCTGAAGAGGTTAGTTCATCAGCAGAAGAGATTGCAGCATCAATTCAAGAAGTAGATTCAAGTATAAATGAACTTTCAATTAGAGCAGTAGATGGAAGCAATAATGCAGATAAATTTAAAGAAAGAGCGCTTGATGTTCAAAGAAAAAGTAAAAGTGCAGTAGAGGAAACGAGGAAACTTTATAATACAAAAGAAGAAAATATAGTAAAAGCCATAGAAAATGGGAAAGTAGTTGAAGAAATAAGGGTTATGGCAGATACTATAGCAAGTATAGCGGATCAAACTAATTTATTAGCACTTAATGCGGCAATAGAGGCTGCAAGAGCAGGGGAGCAAGGAAAAGGGTTTTCAGTAGTTGCAGAAGAGGTAAGAAAACTAGCAGAAAAATCTTCTACAGCCGTTGCAAGTATTCAAGAAACTATAAAAAAGGTACAAGAAGCATTTGAAAATCTTTCTGATAATAGTAATGAAGTATTAAAGTTTATGAATGAAAAAATTACTCCACAATTAAATTCTTTTGCTGATATGGGGAATGATTACTATAGTGATGCGGAGTATGTAAGTAAAATGTCTGAAAATATAGCTTCTATGTCAGAAGAACTAACAGCAACAGTGAATCAAGTTAGTGGAGCAATACAGAGTATGGCAAAAAATACACAGAATGCTGCAGAATATTCAAATGAAATACTTGGAAGTGTAAATGAAACAACACAGGGCATGGAACAAGTGGGAAAAGTAGCACAAAGTCAAACGGAATTAGCACAAAAACTTAATGAAATGGTTCAGAAATTCAAAATTTAATTAGTTATATAGAATAATAATAGTATAAAATGATAGTATGAACTCAAAGTTCATACTATTATTTTATTCTAAGGATATAAATTAAAGGTTTTCTTATAGGGAGACTACAAAAATAAATACTTTATCCTCAATAAGAAAAAGGAGTGACGATATGTTTTCAGATATAAAATTAGAAAAAAGCATACCTGTATATATACAAATTAAAGATTATATTAAAGATATGATTCTTAGAGGAATGCTTAGAAGTGGGGAAAAACTTCCTTCTACAAGAGAAATGTCTTCTATTTTAAAGATAAGTAGAAATACTGTTATATATGCGTATGAGTTTCTTCAAGATGAGGGCTTTATATATGTAAAAAAAGGAAGAGGGGCATTTGTATCGGAAATTCATGTAGATATTCAAGAAAAATGGAGTATAAAGTGGGAGGAATTAATAAATGATTATGCCAAAACCTCTGAAAATCTTGATATTGTTAAGCACGAGGCTAAATGGAAAAAGGGTATGATATCTTTTAAAAGTATAGCACCAGATGAAAAGCTATTTGATGTGGAAGAGTTTAAAAAAGCTTTTTTAAATCGTATATCTATAGAAGGAGAAAAAATATTAAATTATGGATATGCTCAGGGGTATAAGCCTTTAATACAGTATCTTCTTAAATATATGAAAAATAAAGGAATTGATATAGAAGGAAAGGATATACTTGTAACGAATGGCTTTACAGAAGGTTTCGATATAATATTATCCTCACTTACAAAGGTTGGAGACAAAGTTTTGTGTGAAAATCCTACCCACAATACAGCTATAAAAATAATGAAACTCCATGGATTGTGTGTTGAGGGTGTAGATGTAAATAGTGATGGAATAAGTATAGAAAAGTTAGAAGAGAAGCTTTCAAGACATAAATTTGCTCTTTCTTATTTTATTCCATCTTATCATAATCCTACAGGCATTGTGATGACTCCGGAAAAAAGGGTTAAACTTTATAAATTGTTAAGGGAATATGATATTCCTGTAATCGAAGATGGATTTAATGAAGAATTAAGATATACAGGTGCTCATGTTGCGCCTATAGCAGCCTTATGTGGAACTGGCAACAGTGTTATATATGTAGGTAGCTTTTCAAAAATACTTTTTCCAGGAATAAGAGTTGGGTGGGTTCTAGGAGATAAAAGACTTATAAGTTATTTAGAGAGTGTAAAAAGGAGCAGAAATATTCACACATCATTTTTAGATCAGGCTGTGTTTTATGACTATCTTCAAAGTGGAAGTTTTGAAAGATACCTTAAAAAGGCTAGAAAAGTGTATAGGGAAAAATATGAATTTGCAATTCAGTGTGCAAAAAAATATATTGCTTCTAAACAGGTCTTAGGAGAAGGTGGTCTTCATATATTTATAAAGTTAAATGGAATAGATGCCAGAAAATTATTGGAAAAATGTTGTGAAAAGGGGGTCATATTTACTCCAGGAGATATTTTTTATACAGATAGTAAAGGTTTTGATACTTTTAGATTAGGATTTTCAAGGGTAAGTAAAGAAGAAATAGAAAAGGGATTTAAAATAATTGGTGATCAAGTTAAGCTTTTGACTAAAAAAGATTCTGTCTCTTAATTAAGAGATAGAATCTTTTATGGATTTTATCCACTGCTGGATAGAATCTTGTTCAGCCCATTGAACCATAATAATATTTTCGTTATTTTTCAAATTCACGGTCAACAATTCACCACCAAGTACATTTTTTGAATAAGCATAAAATGTTAACTTAGTATCTGTAAAAACTCCTAATGAATTTTCATCTGGGGATGAAATAATATCTAATGTGCCAGGTATAAGATTTTTTATAGAATCAAAATTGCAAAATAACTTGTTATAAGTACACATATTAGCAGGTAAACTAAGTGGTGTATTATATAGAACGTAATCTGTATTTTTATCTGAATACTTAAAAGTTTTAGCTATTTGAGGAATCCACTGACCATTTTGCCTACCTATAGACCAACTTTTACCAGAAGTGGTGTTTATAGAATTTTTTGAAGGACACTCTGCAGAAAGCAACTTTGCTGACTTGTATTTGTTTATAATATTCAACCCATCTTTAGAGAATACATCACTAAAATTTACAGAGTCGTCTATATGTTTATAATTTGATAGCTTCTCTAATTCTACAACTGAGCAGTTCTTTTCTATAAAACTTTTACCATTTTTATAGTTATTTATATATGTAGACAAAGCTACGTAATTATTATCTACAAAATTTAATTTGTAGCTATAAGTACTAAATTTATATTCAAAAGTTTCTGGGGTAAAATCATCATGTATATCGTGAGCCACTATATACTCAGCAAAATCTTCTGTATTCGGAAAATTATACCTAAGAGGTTCTACTTTCCATAAACTTTTATTATGAGGAACTACTATGAAATTCACCTCATCTATTACTTTAAAGCTGTTCTTATCTGGAACTATGAATAAAGTTCTATAAACTGTGGTGGTTTTATCAATATCTTCTCTTAAGCCTAAAAGTAATCCTTTATTTAATGTTACAGATAAATCTTTATTTGTGATCTGTGGATTTTGTGTAGATTTGTTCCATAGCAATAGTCTAGAACATTTTAAAATTATTATAAGAAATAAAATAGACAAAATTATAGCTAATGTTAATAGGATATAATGAAATTTTATACGAATTAGTTTTTTAAAGTTCACTGATGTACCTCCATATATAGAAAATAGTTATCACAGTAAATCATATGCTAAACAAAATTAATTTAATATAAAAACATATCTGCAATTACTACAATATTCAGAAAAAAATGAATGAATTTTTTTAAATAATATGGCATAATTAATATAACAAATTTGTAACAGGACAGATGGAGGATGATACTTTGAAATCTAAAGATAACTTCAAGATATTAATTGTAGACGATGAGGTAGATTATTTGAATCTAATAAAAGATTCATTAGAGGAAAAAGGTTACAATGTAGACAAAGCTATATCAGGTATGGAAGCTCTTAAGAAGCTAAAAGAGGAACATTTTAATTTAGTAATAACAGGTCTAAAGATTCCAGAAATGGATGGAATTCAACTGATGGAGAGAATAAAAAAGGACTTCAAAGATATAGAAGTTATAATTGCAACAATATATGGATCTATTGAAAACGCAGTAGAAGCTATGAAAAAAGGGGCATTTAGTTATTTTGTTAGAAATAATGGCTTTGAAGAATTATTAATTGAAATTGAAAAAATAAGGAAATTTTGGACATTAAAAAATGACAATAAATTTTTAAGAGATCAGCAAAATAATAGCGGGTATATTTTAAAAACTTATAATCATGAATATGGGAATACCCTTAATATAGTGAGAAAGGCAGCTCAAAGCAACATTAATATGCTTATTACTGGTGAATCAGGTGTGGGTAAAGAAATATTAGCTAGGTACATACATGAAACTAGTGATAGAAGGGAAGGAAATTTTGTAGCTGTAAATTGCCAAGCATTATCTGAAAATTTATTAGAATCAGAACTTTTTGGACATGAAAAAGGAGCTTTTACAGGCGCTATAGAAAGAAGAGTAGGAAGGTTTCAACAAGCTAATGGAGGAACTTTATTTTTAGATGAAATTGGGGAAATGCCTATAAATGTTCAAATAAAACTTTTAAGAGTATTAGAAACAAGAACTATTGAGATGATAGGAAGTAATAAAAGTATAAATGTAGATTTAAGGCTTATATCTGCTACTAACAGAGATATAGAGAAAGCCATAGATAAGGGTAGTTTTAGAAAAGATTTATTTTACAGAATTAACACCATAATTTTAGATGTTCCACCTTTAAGAGAACGAAGAGAAGATTTAAGTATTCTTATAGAATTTTTTCTTAAAAAATGTGAGAAAGAGCAAAAAAAGAAAATAAGTAGTATACAGCAAGGGGTAATGGATTTTTTACTTTCATATAGTTATCCTGGAAACATAAGAGAACTTAGAAATATAATTGAAAGACTTATAGTTTTATCTGAGGATGGTGTGGTAAGATTTGAAGATTTGCCAGAGGGAAGGAAGAATTGTTTAAATGAAATTAGTAATTTAGGTGAAATAATACCTTTAAAGGAATTTAGAAAATCTATTGAGAAAGATTATATTGTTAAGGTATTAAAAGAGTGTGATGAAAGTATAGCAAAAGCAGCAATATGTCTTAAAATCAGTAAGAGACAACTTTTTAACAAGGTTGCAGAGTATGGTATAAAGTGAAATTTTTTTCGCCATAAAAGTGAAAAAAATTTCACTTTTTAATTTACTAAAATCTATGTAAGTATAGCTTTTAGTGTTATATATCATCTTCAAATAAATTGGCATATAAATTGCTATTAAATTAAGTATGCTAAAAAGATGAGTATTTTATGAAAGGGGGAAAGAATACATAAAATTAAAAATACTAAAGAAAATTGACACCAAATAATAGATATAGGGGAGGAATAAATTATGCAGGAAACAAAAAACAGTACACCTACTTTAAAAAGGGAAATAAATCTATTTCAAGCCACATTACTTGTGGTTGGTATAGTTATAGGTAGTGGTGTATTTTTCAAACCTTCAGCAGTATTTAGAAATGCAGGAGCGCCAGGCCTTGGCATACTTGCTTGGATAGTTGGATGTATAATAACTGTAGCGGGAGCTTTAAGTATTGCAGAAATAGGTTCAGCAATTCCTAAAGCAGGTGGATTATTTGTGTATTTAAAAGAACTGTATGGAGAAAAATGGGCGTTTTTACTTGGATGGGTGCAAACACTTATATATTATCCAGGAATGAGTGCAGCTCTAGCAGTAGTATTTGCAACTCAATGTACAAGTTTTATAGATTTATCCCCAACGGGACAAAAATCAATAGCGGTAGGACTAATTATATTTCTTACTATTGTAAATCTTATTTCTACAAAATTTGCCGCTAAATTTGCCTCTATATTTACTATAGCAAAACTTATACCTATAGCTGTAATTATTATTTGTGGTTTTGCTATGGGAAAAGTTCATGAATTTACTCCAATGACAACATCAGCTAGCAGCGGAGCAGGATTTGGAGCAGCACTTTTAGGTGTGTTATTTGCTTATGAAGGATGGATTGCAGTAGCTAATATGGCAGAAGAAATGAAAAACCCTGCTAAAGATTTACCTAAAGCGATAGTAATTGGACTAGCAATAATAACCATAGCATATCTAGGTGTTAACTTAGCAATATTAAATACCATGTCAGTGGTTGATATAGGTGCCTCTAAAAAACCAG
>CAZKOJ010000159.1:0-9748 GCA_964554365.1 uncultured Clostridium sp.
AATATATGTATATAAAACTTTCACAGCAGTTAAAAGTTTTCAGACAAAAAATGGATTGAAGGTAGACGGTGTGGTAGGTGATTCTACACTTCAGGCTTTAGGCATATATGCAAGCAACACAACTTCTGCCTCAGGAGGAAAGAATACTTCAAGCAACCAAGATGTAACATTACTTGCTAGGCTTATAAACGGTGAGGCTAGAGGAGAACCTTATGAAGGCCAAGTAGCGGTAGGTGCTGTAGTTTTAAATAGAACAAGAGATCCAAGATTTCCGTCTACTATAGCAGGTGTTATATATCAACCAGGAGCTTTTACAGCTATAGCAGATGGACAAATAAATGCAAATATGCAGCAAACATCAATAAATGCAGCTAGAGATGCTTTAAATGGATGGGATCCTTCTGGAGCTGCAGTATATTATTTTAACCCTTCTACTGCAACCAGCAAGTGGATATGGTCAAGGCCGTTAATTAAAGTAATAGGAAAACATAGATTTTGTAAGTAATTTAAATTTTCTAAATTTAATACAGAAAAAGTGTTGACAAAATTTAAAATAATAATATAATAGAAATATAGAAATAGAAATCATAGTAAAATACTCAGAAATACTTTGAAAAAGGAAAGTAACTTAAATGAAATTTTACAGAGAGGAAATCATAGCTGAAAGGTTTCTAAAGGAATTTTAAGTGAAGTGCCCTTTGGAGTTGTGTACCGAATTAAGTAGGCTGCACCGGGTTCACCCGTTATAGTGATAGAGCATAGCGCTGTGCTCGAAAGAGGTGAGATTTTTTATAAATCTAATTAGAGTGGAACCGCGGAGTTAAGCTTCGTCTCTTGTTATATAGAGATGAAGTTTTTTTGACGTTAAAAATAATAGACAATACTCATTTTTGCACTTTATTATACAATTTATGTGTAAAATTAGTACAGATAAGTAATAAATGTGAATAAAATTTAATTTATAATGTGGAGGTAAAAAAATGATTTATAATAACGTAATAGAAATGATAGGTGGAACACCTTTGTTTAAACTTAATAATATAGTAAATGAGGACATGGCACAGGTATATGTAAAATTAGAAAAATTTAATCCAGGTGGAAGTATTAAGGATAGAGCAGCTCTCGGCATGATAGAGAAAGCAGAAAAAGAAGGCACTCTAAAGCCTGGGGACACAATAGTAGAACCTACTAGTGGAAATACAGGGATAGGATTGGCTATGATAGGAAAATTGAAAGGATATAAAGTAATAATTGTTATGCCTGAGACTATGAGTATAGAGAGAAGAAATATGATGAAGGCATATGGTGCAGAATTAGTTCTTACAGAAGGTGTTAAAGGTATGAAAGGTGCTATAGAAAAGGCATCAGAAATAGCTGATGGAAAAGAAGGATATTATATACCTCAGCAGTTTACTAATGAAGCAAACCCATTAAAACATTATGAAACTACTGCAGATGAGATAATAAAAGATTTAAAAAGTATAGATGTATTTGTATCATCTGTAGGTACAGGGGGAACAGTATCAGGTGTTGGACAAAGACTAAAAGAGTTAGACAAAAATGTAAAAATTGTAGCTGTAGAACCAGAAAAGTCACCTGTAATATCAGGAGGTCAAGCATCACCTCATAAAATACAAGGAATAGGTGCAGGATTTATTCCTGATATTTATAAAAAAGAATTTGTAGATGAAGTTATCACTGTATCTGACGAAGAGGCATTTGAATATGCAAGACTTATGGGAAGAGAAGAAGGAGTTTTAGTAGGAATATCTTCAGGAGCTAATATAGCAATAGCTATAAAAATTGCAAAAAAACTCGGGAAAGATAAAAAAGTAGTTACGGTTGCTCCAGACGGAGGAGAAAAATATTTATCTATGGGACTTTATTAAATAGAACTCAGAGAATAGATTATAGATAATAAACTTTTCAGTATAGCTGAAAATGAATCATATCTATACTCTATACTCTGACATCTGTAATCTGAAAAAAGGAGTGTGTACAAATGAATTCATTTAAATTGTTAAAATATGATTTAAATAATGCAATGAAAAATGACCCTGCAGCAAGAAATCCTTTGGAAGTTTTAATTCTATATCCTTTTATTCATGCCCTTATACAGTATAGAATGGCTCACTTCTTATATAAAAAGAAATTTTTCTTTTTGGCTAGATTAATATCACAAGTAGCTAGATTTTTTACCGGTATAGAAATACACCCAGGAGCTCAAATTGGAAAGGGATTATTTATAGACCATGGTATGGGAGTTGTTATAGGAGAAACTGCTGAACTAGGAGATAATGTTACTCTTTACCATGGAGTGACTTTAGGAGGAACAGGCAAAGATACTGGAAAAAGACATCCTACTGTAGGTAACAATGTTATAATAGGAAGCGGAGCAAAAATACTCGGACCTATAAACATTGGTAATAACGTAAAAGTAGGAGCTAATTCTGTAGTATTAAAGGATGTACCGTCAAACACTACAGCAGTTGGAATACCAGCTAGGTATATACAAAAAAAATTAAATCCTATAATAGAAATAAAAGATTATAGTGGCAAAAAAAGAAGTATATATAATGAAATGGTGATATGAGGATGAAAGGTTTAGAATAGAGTACAAATAATAGATATTAGAGAACAGCTTTCTCATTTTCGTGGAAAAGCAATAAAAGCTATACTCTATTCTCTGTGATTTATACTCTCAAAAAAGGGTGTGAAAGTTTGGATTACAAAAGTACCATACTAAATTATTGTGATGTGTTAGGTTTGGATGTAGTTGGGTTTACAGACTGCAGGGTTTTTAGTGAATTAAAGACTTACTTTCAGCATAGGGAAAAAATTGGGTTGACTAATGAATTTGAAGAACAGGATATAGATAGAAAAGTCAACCCTTATATATATATGGAAAGTGGGAAAACAATAATTTCTATTGCTTTCCCTTATCTTTTTAATAAGGATTTTCAAAAAGGTGTGGGATTTTCAAAATATACTCAAGGAAGAGATTATCATACAATAGTCTCAGAGTATTTAAAAAATATATGTAACTTTATAGAAACAGAACTATGTGGTAAGGCTGTATATTTTGTGGATAGTAATTCACTGCCAGAAAGATATATAGCTAATTTATCTGGTGTAGGGTTTGTTGGAAAAAATAACATGATTATTACAGAAAAGTATGGATCTTATGTTTTTTTGGGAGAAATAATAACAGATATTCACATAGAGCCGGATAAGCCTATAGAATGTAAGTGTAAACTTTGTAATTTATGCCAAAAGGCATGTCCTACAGGAGCTATAAGCGAAGAAAATAATGCCAATATATGTCTTTCTTATATAACACAAAAAAAAGAAATAGATGATTATTGGTTTGATAAAATAAATGGAAGAATTTTTGGGTGTGATACTTGTCAAAGAGTTTGTCCTTTTAATAAAGAAGTGGATTTTTCCAAAATAGAAGGATTTGAACCCTACGAATTTATGGAAAAACTAAATTTAGAAGAGTTAGTGAATATAGATAAGAAAACCTTTTTAAATAAATATGCTAAAAGTTCTTGTGGCTGGAGGGGTAAAAATGTATTACAGAGAAATGCTTTAATTAATGTAATAAGCAAGGGTAAGGAAGTAAAGGAAAAAGAATTTAAATCTCCTTACGTACAGAATTATTACAATAGACTTTTGCAGCATTTAAGTAAACATTCGTACTTTCCAAAATGAAAAGTATTCTATTTGGCTATATATTTTATAAAAAATTATGAAAAGAATTGAAATAGATAACATACTCTGTATATGTTGTTTATATGTAAAGGGGCTGTCGCATTAAGGAATTTACATATAACATATTGTTTTATAAATCAATTATTAATACAATATGTTGTAGAAATTTTTCTTAGTGCGACAGCCCCTTAAGTTAGATATAAAATACTTTTTATGATTTAATCAAACTATTAATGGAGTTATAATACAATAGTGTCTTGTTTTTATAGGCATATCGTCCAATAATGATGTTTAAATCACTAAACAATACGTTTTTTACCATGGATTGAACTGATAGGAATAATATAGGGTATGCCATCATTCATATTTACCTTTGCATTAATTCCATAAACAGTTCTAAGCATATCTGATGTCAAAACATCTTTTGGAGTTCCTGAAGTAAAAAATTCGCCATTATTTAGTACAACCAACTGATCTGAATAACGAGCTGCTAAATCAAGATGATGTAATATCATAATGGTAGTTATTTTTTTAGTAATTGTCAGTGTCCTTATTATATCAAGTATTTCTAATTGATGTTGTAAATCCAAGCTACTAATTGGTTCATCTAATAGAAGAATTTTAGGTTCTCTCACAAGAGCTTGGGCGATAAAAACTAGTTGTCTTTGTCCGCCACTGAGTTCTGTAATATCCCTGAATGCTAACTCCTGTAGTCCAAAAATTTTCAATGTATTCCAAACAATCTTTAACTCACTATCGCTGACTCGTAAAGATAAAGAATGGAGTCTCCCCAAAAGGACCACATCAAACACACTTAGAATTGCTTGTGTATTGTTTTCCTGAGAAAGGTAGCTAATTTGTTTTGTAACCTCTCCCTGCTCATACTCCTGCAAACTTTTTCCATCTAAAAATATTTCACCATCAGCATGGAGTATTCCACTGACACACTTCATAAGTGTGGATTTGCCAGTACCATTTGGTCCTAATATGGATGTTATTTTTCCAGCAGTAACTGACATACTTATATTTTTTAAAACAGTATGGGATTTATATCCGAACGAAAGATTTTTTATCTCTAGCATTAGTGAGTACCTCTTTTCTTTGATAAAATCAGTGAAAAGAAGAAGGGAACACCAATTAAAGAGGTTACAATCCCAATGGGGAAAATAGCACCCGGAATAATTACTTTGCTTAATATAGAACCCATAGAAAGCAAGAAAGCCCCACCCAAAGCTGACATAGGTAAAAAATATCGTTGATCCTCACCTACCAATATTCTTGCGATATGAGGTCCTACCAAACCAATGAAGCCAATTGTACCTACAAAACATACTGCTGATGCAGTTAAAATTGAAATCAGTATAAAGGTCTTCAGCCTAAGTCTTTCCACATTAATTCCTAAATTTTTAGCCTTGTCATCTCCTAATTTTAGAGCCGTAAGTTTCCAAGCATCTTTAATAAAAAATGGCACAACTATAATGAATACTGCGGTGACAATTCCTAATTTGGTCCAAGTAGTCTTCATCAGACTACCAAACAGCCAAAATACGATTGTTTGTAGAGACTCTGTTGTAGCTAAATATTGCAACAAAGATAATAAAGCTTGAAATAGAAACATCAAACCAATGCCTGCTAAGATCATAGTTGCTGAAGTCACCCGTCTTACTTTACCGATGAAATATATAATAAAACACGTTAATAATGCAAAAATAAATGAGCTGATAGACACTACATATTCCCCACAATGAGATACTATACCGGATCCGAATACAATAATAAGAGCAGCCCCAAATCCTGCTCCCGAGGATACTCCCAGTGTATAAGGACTTGCCAGAGGATTATCCAGGATAGTCTGCATTTCTGCACCGGCAATACCTAGGGTAGCACCAACTACAATAGCCATTAAAGCCATTGGAAAACGCATGGTCCAGACAATCACTTCAGATGCAGGATCAGTGGAATTTAGCTTAAAAATTGCCCCAAGGACATCTGATATTTTTAGCCAGGCTGGGCCAACTAATATATCAATAATCAAAGTAATTATACAACCAATCAAAAGAAGTGCCACAAAAAGTAGCTTTCGGTTTATAATTTTCTTATATGTATTTGCTCCTTTTAAATCACTTCCTAGTTCCATTACTATCATCCTTTCTCAAAATACTTAACTAAAAATGTTATCTTAATCACAGAGATTTACCGTCCAAATACCATTATAATCTACTGGAAGGAATCTTTTGTGGAATTCTTTATAAGATTCTTCTGGATTTAAATCTTTAAATTCTTCCGGATAAAACACCTTAGCAAGATATTGCATAGCTACGAAGTCATAGACTTCACGGTGATTAACATGACTGACGGAATATATCTTATTATTTTTTACTGCTTTAAGGGTTTCCCAACCCGGACGCTTAGTAAAACTAGTAAGTTGTTTTTTTGATTCATCTACAGTAGCCGTATACCCCAATCTGAGAGAACCAGGTTTTTTTGGCCAGTATGCACCAGTTATAACAATTATGTCAGGGTTTGCCTTTAATAAAAACTCAGGATTAATAGCACCATATGTTTTAATTTTATCTTTAGCAATATTGGTACCACCACATCTTTCTACCACAGCACCCCACATATAATTACCATATGTATTACCATATGTGGCAGGTCCATCTGATCCAACTTCTATATATACAGATGGTTTTGGCTTCTGTATTTTTTCCAAACGAGAAGTTACTTTTGTAACCTGTTCTTTACAAAAGTCTGCAATTTCATTAGCTCTTTTTTCTTTTCCTAATATTTTTCCTAGGAGTAGCACACTTTTTGTATGATTTTCTACATTTTCTTTATGATAATCAATAAATACTGCAGGAATACCAGCTTCTTCTAATTTTTTTACGATATCTGTGGATTTACTTAACAAATCTATTGTCAAGATAACTACATCAGGTTTTAAGGATATGACCTTTTCCACATTGAATGTATCCTTTTCAATCTTTCCTACATCAGGTATTTTTTTTAATTCAGGAATTGACTTGCAAAATTTTTCATACATATCATACCTATTTTCTTTTAATCCCATATCCCAACCGGCAATTTTTTTTGGAACATCTTTCCCCTCTAAGGCAAGCATAGTAATAAAGGCTCCGCCGCTGCCACTATACTGAAGAATAGTTTTATTAACAGGTGCTTTCAATTTCACCTCTCTACCTGCAAGATCAGTAATGGTAATCTTATCTGATTTTTCTGTAGCTTGTTTCTGCCCACAACCTCCAAGGAAAATTGTAAGGGTTAAAATGATTAATGCCATAAAAACCCCAATTCCGCTGAAAGAAGACTTTAATATTTTCATACACATAATTCCTTTCTCGCGATAAAGTAAACCTATTTCTGACTGACAATCAGATAACAAAGTTGATTTAAGGTATCTAAGTGACAGTGCCTTTTCCAACTTGTCGTCAAACTGATATTTAGCATAAGAAACTTTATTCGCTATTTTATTCTGTTGTATATGTTTTTTTGAGTCAAACAACCTATAATATAGTAGCATTTTTAATGCCAATACATAAAAAAAGTCAGATACAGCTAGAATAGGTACTTTTATAATAGATTTTTTACTTGTTTTATCATATTGATAAGTAATTTAAGTTCAAAATGATAATTTAATTATCATTTTGAAAAAATTATTGCCACTAGAACTTGACACAAACCACTCGAAGAGGAAAAGTGGATTTGAGGATATTTTATGTTATAATTAAGTTAATGATAAATATAGATACTTATTTTTGAAAGGTGGACTTTATTATGATTTCTCCAGGAATGGCTAGAGTTATAAGCTATTTTCCTAAAGGTTTTGTTCAATGGTTATCTAAAAATATACTAAATGGATATATTAGAAAATATGCTGACTTAGAGGTTAATGGTATGGAAAACTTAAAGAATATAAAAAAACCCATACTATTTATATGCAATCATTTAAGTAATTCAGATGCATTAGTTCTAAGTAAAGTTCTTGAAAAACAAAATATAACTTTTGTAGCAGGTGCAAAGCTTTCAGATAATCCTTTAACAAATTTAGCAATAAACATAACTAAGACTATAACTATAAAACCAAATACAGCAGATAAAGATGCTATATCTAAAATTATAAAAACTTTAAAACAAGGTAATAATGTGCTCATATTTCCTGAAGGTACTAGAAGTAGGAATGCTAGTATGATAGAAGCTAAAAAAGGAGTATTTTTAGTGCAAAAATTAAGCAAAGCGACTTTAATACCGTTAGGAATTTATGGAACAGAAAATTTATTACCTATTAATGAAAAAGATATGGGATTAGAAAAATTTTATCATGCTAAAGTTACACTTAATATAGGAAAAGAAATAGAAATGCCGCAAAAAAACAAAGATGAAGACAAACATGATTATGAGGACAGATCTGTAAACTTTTTAATGGGAAAAATAGCAGGGCTTCTTCCTGAAAAATATAGAGGGATTTACTCTGTAACAAATAATAAATAATACTAAAAAATATATTGATGCACTTTTAATTCATATAATTGAGAAATAAACTAACCCTTACTTTTAATTCTAAAGTAGGGGTTTTTAAAATTCACATTAGAATTTTTTGAATATGTTGATTAAATCTATTTTTGTTGAAAGTTATACAATTTTAATGTTATAATTTTAATGTTATTTTATTGAAAAAAATTTAATATTATGGGAACTGTGAATAATTTTCTAAAATTGGGTACCTGGAAAATTAGGAGTTAGTGGTGCAACCGACCAACGTTTATAACAAGCTTTTGTTTGTTTAAATATTGGTCGTTTTTATTTTATCTATATTGAAGGAGGAAAATAATTATGAAAAAAGTATTAAGAAATTTAAAAATATCTAATCTCATTTTATTTATGGTAAGTATGTCGTTGCTATGCACTTTATTAATAGGGGCGGTTGGATATAGTAATATGCAAAAAATTAAACATAATATGTCAAATATGTATGATAATGATTTGGTGCCTATTTCCCACATATCGGACATGAGAAGCAATTTTATTTATATAAGACTTTGGATATCAAAGTCAAAGGAAAATTATCAAGCTGAGTACGATGAAAAAATTAAAGAGTGTGATAAAGTAATAAATGAAAAATTTAAACATTATACTTCAAAGAATTCAAATAATGAAGAATTAAAGTACCTAGATACATTTAAAACAAATTACTCTCAATATATGAAAATGTGGAATAAATTCGATGAGGATTTAAAAAGAGGAAATAAAGTATCTGATAATGATTTAAAAGAGTTAACTGAAATTGGAGAGATAGCAGAACAGTCTCTTAGTGACTTAGAAAAATTTGATCTGAAATCAGCAGATAATGAAAATAGTGCAAGTAATGTACTTTATGAAAAAAGCGCAAAATCTTTAATTTTTTTATTTGTAATAGCTGTAATTATTTTAGTATTATTTTCAACTGTAATTACTAAGACAATAAATGATTCTATTAAAAAAATTATAGAAGCTTTAAATAATGTAGCACAAGGGGATTTTACAGTTAATATAGAAGTCAGTGGGAATAATGAATTTGAAATGATGAAGGATTCGCTAAAGAAAACCATAGAAAATATTTCAATTATGATCAATGATGTAAAAGAAAGATCCAACAATGTGGATGTAGCTTCTGAAAGTTTAAAGGCTATTTCTGCTGAAATGACATCTTCAGCACAAAATGTGGCTATTGCTATAGAAGATGTAGCAAAAGGAACTGGAGATCAAGCAGGGGATTTAGTTAATATTACAGGTATACTTAATGATTTTGATAGTGAATTAAGTGGGATTGTTAAATTAATAAAAGAAATTGATACACATACTAAAAGTATCCATTCTATGGCAGGTGAAAGCAATGAGGATATGCAGAATGTAACAAATTCAGTAGAGAAAGTAACTTATGCTTTTGAAAAATTAATTTCTAAAATTTCAAATGTGGGTCAAAACGTAACTAAAATAGATGAGATAACATCTCTGATAAATAGTATTGCAGAACAGACCA
>CAZKOJ010000160.1:0-9724 GCA_964554365.1 uncultured Clostridium sp.
TACCATCTAATATAGCATTAGCTACGTCTGAAGCTTCTGCTCTTGTTGGTCTTGGATTTCTTTCCATTGAATCCAACATTTGCGTAGCAGTTACAACGAATTTACCAGCTTTATTACATTTTTCAATTATCATTTTTTGAGCTGAAGGTACTTTTTCTATTGGAATTTCTGAACCCATATCACCTCTAGCAACCATTATGCCATCTGAAAATTTGATTATTTCATCAATATTGTCTACGCCTTCTTGGTTTTCTATTTTTGATATTATTTGTATCTCATGTCCACCAAATTGTTCTAATAATTTTCTTATAGCTAAAACATCTGATGCTTTTCTTATGAAAGACGCGGCTATATAGTCAACACCTATTTCACAACCAAATTTTAAATCTTCAACGTCTTTTTCTGTAAAAGAAGGAAGATTTGTTTTTACATTTGGCACATTTGCATTTTTTTTGGTGCTTATCATACCACTATTTCTTATAATACAGTGTATGTTAGTTCCTTCTACTTCTTGAACTTCCATACCAATTAAACCATCTGCCATTAATATAATATTTCCTGGCCTAACATCTTTGTATAGTTCACGATAGCTTAAATTACATCTTGCAGCATCTCCATCTACATCTTCACCACAAACTATAGTGTAGTTTGTACCTTCAACTAATTCTACTTTTTCTGGAAAATATCCTGTTCTTATTTCAGGTCCTTTAGTATCAAGTACTATTCCTATTTGTTTATTGTATTTTTCTCTTAATTTTTTTACTTGCTCAATTCTTTTGCCATGTTCTTCATGATTACCATGAGAAAAATTATGCCTTGAAGCACTCATTCCAGCTTCAATCAATTTTGATAAAACCTCGTCTGTATCGCTTGCAGGTCCAATTGTAAACAGCATTTTAGTCTTTTGCATAGAATTCTCTCCTTAATATAAATATAAATTTAGGATTGTTTATATTATTAATATGATAGTATATTAGCTATTTCATAAAGTTTTTCATCAAAGTGTCTTGGTACTGCTAAAGCTTCATCTATATCCATATCCATTATTGTTCCACCACTTATTCCAACTACTCTTGAAGATTTTCCCTCTGACAATAATTCAACAGCCCTATATCCCATTCTAGAAGCTAATACTCTATCCATACAGGTAGGACTTCCACCTCTTTGAATATGTCCTAACTTAGTAGGTCTTGCTTCTATGCCTGTTATTTCTTCTATCTTTTCTGATAACCTCTCAGCACCACCAATACCTTCTGCTAATATTATTAGGCTATGCATTTTTCCTCTTAATTTACCTTCAAGTATAGTTCTACATAAACTATCTTGATTATATCCCTTTTCAGGTATAATTATGCTTTCAGCACCCCCAGCAAGCCCTGCATAAAGTGCTATATCGCCACAATTTCTTCCCATTACTTCAACAATACTTGCTCTTTCATGAGATGTTGAAGTATCCCTTAATTTATTTATAGCATCTAAAACAGTATTTACAGCAGTATCAAATCCTATAGTATAGTCAGTATATGGTAAGTCATTATCTATAGTACCTGGTATACCTACTGTTGCTATACCCATCTTTGATAGTAACTGTGCTCCATGGAATGATCCATCTCCGCCTATTACTACTAATCCATCTATACCAAATGCTTTTAGTATACCTGCACCTTTTTTTCTTCCTGCTTCTGTTTTAAATTCGTCACAACGAGCGGTTCTTAACATGGTTCCCCCTCTTTGTATAATGTCAGCTACACTATGTCTATCCATTGGAACAATTTCTCCATTTAATAATCCACTATATCCTCTTTGTACACCCATTACTTTTAAATTTTTATCTACACCTGTTCTTACTACTGCTCTTATAGCAGCGTTCATTCCTGGAGCATCTCCACCACTTGTTAATACAGCTATTGTCTTCATCCCTATACCTCCCTGACCACCGGGACATATTTTGTCCCACATACATTGTGCACTATTATTTATTGCCTTACATAGCAACTATAGTTGTTATTATAACATATAATTAGTTATTTTTCACTATTCTATATTATTAATTTTTTAATATATAGAGAGGTATTTTTTACTTCCTCTCTACATATTTTGTTTCTTCCATATAAAAATATACTTAATAATATTAAATAACTTTAATATTTTCATCTCCAAATTTTTTTCTTAAATTAGACAATAATTCTACGTTGTTGTTCACCCATAAATCTCTATCTATTCTAAATTTTTTTCTTTCTTTTTTTGTGCAAAAATACACAGGTACATTACCTTTGAATTCCAAAAATAGTGACTTAACTTCTTCAAGTTTATCCTTTAAAATTTTTTCTTCATCTATTTGTATATATAACTTCTCACTATTAGATTTTATCATGGGTTCTACATTTTCACATAGTATTTTAGGTTGTTCCTCTTCTCTTAAGCTTACTCTTCCCCTTATTATTACTATGTTATCCTCTTCTATTAAGCTCCTTATTTTTTGAAATGTTTTTGGAAATACTATAACTTCTATACTACCATATAAATCTTCCACCTTTGCGAAAGCCATCATGTCATTATTTCTAGTTATTTTTTTTACTACTTCTGTTATTATACCTCCTATAATTACTTTATCCCCATCTTTTATTTTGTATTGTTGAATTGCTCCATTTTCTAAAGATTCATTAGTTACTATATCTGATATTTTAACACTAGTTTGTAAACTTAAAGTTTTTTCATATTCCTCTAATGGATGCCCAGATAAATATAATCCAGTCATTTCCTTTTCCATAGCCAAAATATGTCTTTTTTCGAATTCTTTTATTTCAGGATATTGTATCTTAACTTCTATGTGTTTAAAATCTGTAAAAAGATTTAGCTGTCCATCTATATTTTTTTTTCTTGAATTACTGACCCCATCTAATACTTTGTCATGAATTGCAAGCATCTTTGATCTGTACACTCCAAAACAATCAAAGGCACAAGCCTTTATAAGGCTTTCCACCACTCTCTTATTTATGCAAGATATATCTATCTTATTACAAAAATCCATAAAATCCTTAAATTTTCCTTTTTGTTCTCTAGATCGTACTATACCATCTATTATATTTTCACCTACATTTTTTATAGCCGAAAGTCCAAATCTTATCTTATCTTGTTGAACTGTAAACTTAGCATAACTTTCGTTTATATCTGGTGTTAGAACTTGAATTCCTATTTCATTTGCAAATCTTATATAATAAGCAACTTTTTCATTATCTCCCTTTACACTATTTAACATAGCTGCAATAAATTCTGTAGGATAATAATATATCATGTATGCAGTTTGAAAACCTACTACAGCATACGCTGCAGCATGACTTTTATTAAAAGCATATGATGCAAAATCCATCATGGAATCAAATATTTTATTGGCTATTTCTTCAGATATTCCATTTTTTAAACAACCTACTACTTTTACCTCTCCATTTTCATCTACTACACCATGTATAAAGTTATATCTTTCTTCTTCCATTACATCATGTTTCTTTTTAGACATTGCACGCCTTACTAAGTCACTTCGCCCCATTGAATATCCTGCTAATTTTCTAACTATCTCCATAACTTGTTCTTGATATACAGTACATCCATAGGTAACAGACAATATGGACTCTAACTCCGGTGTTAGATATTTAACATCTTCTGGATTATTTTTATTTTTAATATATTTAGGTATTTCAGCCATAGGACCTGGTCTATACAAACTTATTCCAGCTATAATGTCCTCTAGAGAATCTGGTTTAAGCTCCTTCATGAACGAAGTCATTCCAGGGGACTCTAGTTGAAACACACCTACAGTTTTACCTTCACCTATCATTTTATAAACATTTTTATCCTCATGATCAATATTATCTAAGTCTATAGTTATTCCTCTGGTTTGCTTTACTATGTTTACTGCATCTCTAAGTACAGTTAAGGTTCTAAGCCCTAAAAAGTCCATCTTCAAAAGACCTAGTTCTTCTAATGTTCCCATAGTAAATTGAGTTACTATATTATCTTCATTCTTCTGTAAAGGTACATAATTAACTAGTGGCTGCGATGCTATAACTACACCAGCCGCATGAGTAGATGTATGCCTTGGAAGGCCCTCCAGCACTCTAGCTACATCTATTAATTCTTTAGTTCTGCCTTCATTTTCATAGGCTTCATTTAACTCTGAGTTTAGTTCTAAAGCTTTATCTATAGTTATATTAAGCATAGTAGGAATCATTTTTGCTATTCTATCCACTTCTGAATAAGGATAGTTCATAGCCCTCCCTACATCTCTTATACACGCTCTAGCAGCCATAGTTCCAAATGTTATTATTTGAGATACATTGTTTATTCCATATTTTTCTACAACATAATCTATAACCTCTTGTCGTCTTTCATAACAAAAGTCTGAATCTATATCAGGCATGGACACACGCTCTGGATTCAAAAATCGCTCAAAAATCAAACCATATTTAATTGGATCTATTTTAGTTATTCCTAAGGTGTAAGCAACTATAGATCCTGCTGCCGAACCTCTGCCTGGACCTGTCATTATGTTACTTTCATTAGCAAATCTTATAAAGTCCCAAACTATAAGAAAGTAGTCTACATATCCCATTTGTTTTATTATGTCAAGTTCATACTCTAATCTTCCTTTTAATTCCGCTGTTATATCACTATATCTTTCTTTTAAACCGTTATAACATAAGTCCCTCATATATTCATACGGATCTATACCTTGTGGCAACGGAAATTTAGGTAGTTTGGACTTATGAAATTCGTAATCAAAATTACATTTGTCTGCTATTTTCACTGTATTTTCAAGTGCTTCAGGCACACTTGAAAACATTTTGTACATTTCTTCTGGAGATTTCAAATAAAATTCATCAGAAGGATATCGCATTCTGTTCTCTTCTTCTACAGTTTTCCCCGTCTGTATACACAACAATACATCATGGGGTCTATAGTCTTGTTTCTTTATGTAATGCACATCATTTGTAGCTACTAATGGTATATGTAATTCTTTAGACATCTTTATAAGTTCTTCATTTACTTTTAATTGTTCTTCCATACCATGATATTGAAGTTCTAAATAAAAGTCTTCTTTAAATATTTCCTTATAAAATAATGCTATTTCCTTTGCTTTCTTTAAATTATCCTTTAATATGTAGGATTGAATTTCTCCTCCTAGACAAGCACTTAAAGCTATCAATCCTTCACTATGATCTTTTAAATATTCATGATCTATTCTAGGCTTATAATAAAATCCTTCAGTAGACGCTTTAGAAACTATCCCCATAAGATTGTTGTATCCTGTTTCGTTTTTTACAAGTAACACAAGATGATAATTTTCATTTTCCTTATCTAATTGCTTTATGTACATAGATTTTCCTGCAACATACACTTCACAACCTATTATGGGCTTTAATCCTTGTTTTCTAGCTTCTTTGTAAAATTGAACACAACCATACATAACACCATGATCTGTTATAGCTATACTTTCCATTTCCAATTCTTTAGCTCTACTTATAAGCTGCGAAATTTTAGCTGAACAATCCAAAAGCGAATATTCTGTATGCTGATGGAGACTTATCCATTTTTGCTTTTCTATACTCATAATTTTATCTCCTTTCGCAAAACTTACCTTTTAAGTACTACTGTCTTACTTAAAATATTGACAAATATATTTAAATTATATCACTGTGAAAAGTATATTTTATATAGAATATATTTTCCTAGTAAAATCTATACTGAAAATACGCAAAATAACCAGCAACAAATAATATATTGCCACTGGTCATTATTTTTCAAATTAGCTTATCATTTGCTATTCTTCAAAATCAACAGCTGCTGATGCTTCCAGCATTGGTTTTAAATTTGCCAAAACTTCATTTACGTGAAAAGGATGTACTTGATATTCATCCATTTCTTCATGGGAATCAAACTTTGTAATTAATGCTATATCAAATGATCTTCCTGAATGTACCACATCTATACCAACTGTTAGTGCCTTAAGTCCAGGTACGTTGCCTTCCATAGATAACAAAATATCTTTAGCTTTATCCACATTTTCTTTGCTTTTATCTTTTAGTTTAAAAAACACTATATGACTAAACAATAATACCACTCCTTTTTACACAACTTATTTACAAGTGAGACTCCTCATTCTATATTTTTAGTAAGTTCATCTTAAAATAAAAAATTTAACATATGTTCTCATCTTCTTAATATCTTTGCAGACAGAAAAGCTTTTGCTACTATACATTTTTTACTATCAAACATATCTATTTGCACTTTACAGAAATTTCTTCCTCTATCTATTATATCTGCATATATTTCTATTATACTATCCATTTGTACTGGTTTCATAAAATAAGTATTTATACTATCCACTAGAACATCAATATCATTCTTCTGTCTTAACATCATAATACCCATAGTAGATAGCAACATATTTAATGAACTCCAAGAAGCAGTTCCTATAGGATCCAACATTTCTGGTGTTATTTTACCTGAAAAATATGCTTTATTGGCATCAAACTTAACTTCAAAGTTTTTTAGTACTGCATCATCTAAAGTTTCAGCTACCTGAGGCTGTCTTGCCATATATTGAAGTGCTTTAATTACATCTTTTCTTGTTATTACTCCAACT
This sequence comes from uncultured Clostridium sp., assembly GCA_964554365.1. GTDB lineage: Bacteria > Bacillota > Clostridia > Clostridiales > Clostridiaceae > Clostridium_AM. The sequence goes on from CAZKOJ010000160.1 coordinate 6,644, forward strand.
AACTCTCTTCCCTTAACTACAGGAAACATTTCAATGCTTTCCCAACCCATTATATGTGCTGCATATGCTACTGTAGTCTTTGGCGTAACCGTTATAGGCTCTTTATGCATTATTTTCCCTATAGTTTCATTATCATCATTATTAGAAAAATCCTTTAATGTAATTATTCCCATAACCTTATTTTCATCATCTACTACAGGATATCTTTGATGATTAGTTTCTATCATGATTTTTTTCCACTTACATACAGTATCACTTAATTTTAAGAAATAAGGATTAGTCTCCATAATATCTTCAATTAAAACTATATCTTTTTTTATAAGATTTTCAGATATAGCCTTATTTATCATACTAGCAACAGTAAATGAATCATAGGTAGTAGATATTATAGGAAGACATTTTTCATTGGCAAGCTTTTTAATCTCATTACTACATCCAAATCCTCCTGTTATAAGAACCCCTGATTGATTCATTAGGGCCAATCTTTGAGCTTCTTCTCTATTTCCTACTATTAATAAACAATCTGGTGTTATATATTTTGCCATAGCATCAATTGTCATAGCACCTATAGCAAATCTATGCAAGGTTTTATATATTCCATCTTTTCCTCCAAGCAATGTTCCATCAACAATATTTGTTACTTCACCATAGGTTAGCGCTTCTATATTCTTTTTCTCTACTTTTTCTATTCTTACAGTTCCAACTCTAGGTATAGTAGTAACTATTCCTAGAGCGTCAGAATCTTTTATAGCCCTATATGCAGTTCCATCACTTACACCTAAATCACTAGCTATACTTCTAACTGAAATTCTCGTGCCAACTTCAAGTGAAAGTATGTATTTGATTATATCTTCGTGCTTTGACATAATCCCATCTTACCTTCCTTCTCTTCTAACTTCCTCTGCTATTTTTTCTATTCTTCTCAGTCTATGGTTAATTCCTGATTTCCCCACAGGAGGACTCAACATTTCTCCAAGTTCTTTTAAGGATTCATCAGGATAATTTAATCTTAGTTCTGCAATTTCTCTTAAATTGTTAGGAAGCCTATTAAGACCTATTTCTTTCTGAATAATTTTTATACTTTCAACTTGTCTTACAGCTGCATTAACAGTTTTGCTTAAGTTAGCAGTTTCACAGTTAACAAGCCTATTTACGTTATTTCTCATTTCCTTCATTATTCTTACATTTTCTAATTGCAAAAGAGCTGAATGAGCACCTATTATATTTAACAAGTCTACTATTTGTTCTCCCTCTTTCACATAAACTATAAAACTACTTTTTCTTTGTATTACTTTGGAATTCAGCCCATATCCATTTATAAGTTTGCTTAAATCCTCTGCATAATCCCCATCATGAGTAACAAATTCTAAATGATAAGTTTTTTCAGGATTACTTATACTTCCTCCGCCTAAAAAAGCTCCTCGAATATATGCTCTTTTACATTTCTCATCCTCTACAATATGACTAGGTATGCTGTAATCTAATGCAAATATATTTTCGTTTTCTTTTAATAACCCTATCTCTTTTAAAAGATCTTTAACACCCATATCTTCCCCAATTAAAATCATATATACATTGTTTTTTTTAAGGGAACTACTTTTTTTCACCATTATTTTAGTATGAATATTAAATTGTTCTTTTAGTATTTTAAATACAAATCTAGCAATAGCAGGATTTTCAGTAGTAACCTTAAAACTAAATTGCTTATTTCCACCCAGTAGTAATGTACCACTAACCTTCATTATAGCAGATAGTTCAGCCACCGCTTCTTCTTTGCTCATTTCTATATATCTACAAACTTCGTTTTTTACCTTAAGTGAAAATGACATACTTATTCTCCCTATTTATTTTTATTTTGTTTTAACCTTTCTGATAAATAGAAATATTCAATGATTTTTCTCCTATCATATAAAAGCTTTTTCTCCATAATAGTTTCTATTAATATTGAAGCAAGCTTTTCTGCATTATGTCTTATCAAACCATTTTTAACTTTTATAAAATCGCCCTCTATTACATTTACATTCAAGCTTTTTAACTCTTCTCCATTAACTATTTTAACTAAATGGGATGTTTCTTCCTTATACTTATCTTCTAACTCATCATCTATTTTACCTATATTTGTAACAACATAATCTACTATGCCACTTCCTGCATGTTTAAAAATCGCTTTTATATGATCTTCAACACTAAATCCATCTGTTTCTCCTCGCTGTGTCATTATATTTGATACATATAATTTTACAGCTTTGGTTTTTTGCAAAGCACCAGCTATATCTTTAATTAAAAGGTTTGGAATAACACTAGTATAAAGACTTCCAGGTCCTAATATTATTGCATCTGCCTCTATTATTGCATCTACAGCTTCTTTAAGGGCTTTTGCATTTCTAGGTTCTATAAATATTTTATCAATAGAAGTATTTTGTTTTATAGCTTCCTTAGGGATATTAGATTCCCCTTCTACAATTACTCCATTTTTTAGTTTTGCTTTCAAGATAACATTATCTAGAGTAACTGGCATAACTTTTCCTGTTACAGCTAAAACAGAACTCATTTTATGAACAGCTTCTTCAAAATTACTTGAAATACCATCCATGGCTGCTAAAAACAAATTACCAAAACTTTGATTTTTTAATCTTCCATCCTTAAATCTGTATTGAAGTAATTCTTCCATTAAAGGTTCCGTATCTGCTAATGAAAGAATACAGTTTCTTATATCTCCTGGAGGGAGCATACCTAAATCTTCCCTTAAATCTCCAGACCCCCCGCCATCATCTGCTACTGTAACTATAGCAGTTATATTAGATGTGTAATACTTTAATCCTCTAAGCATTGTGGATAGGCCTGTTCCTCCTCCTATAGCCACTATTTTAGGTCCCTTTACTAATAATCTTTTTTCGTATATAAGATTTTCAAGTTTTTTAGAGTCTAATGATACATTTAAATAACCTTTATTTATTAATGCAATTATTGAACGCATCCCTTGAGTTATAGAGATATACATAAACACCATACCCGAAGTGATTATGCATAAAGAAAAAGAAAGTAAAAATAAACTTAAAGATCTTCTAATAAAAAATTGCT
>CAZKOJ010000161.1:0-9642 GCA_964554365.1 uncultured Clostridium sp.
ACACAATCATCTAATGTAAGAGCTGTTTTTGCTCCAATTGTACCTTTAGTAGTCAAGCCCATATGTGCTACTAAGATATCTGCTCCTGCTGCTGCCATTGCCTTTGCTTGCTCTGGATCAAATACATAAGGAGTTGTAAGCATGTCTAACTCATGTGCTTTTCTAATCATTTCTACTTCTAGACCATATCCCATACCTGTTTCTTCTAAATTTTGTCTGAATACACCATCAATCAAACCTACTGTTGGGAAATTTTGAACTCCATTAAATCCTTGATCCTTTAGTTGTTTTAAATATACGTCCATAACTCTAAAAGGATCAGTTCCACATACACCTGCTAATACTGGTGTATTTTTTACAACTGGCAATACTTCAAAGCCCATTTCAACTACAATTTTGTTTGCATCTCCATAAGATAATAATCCTGCCAGTGATCCACGGCCCGCCATTCTATATCTTCCGGAATTATATATAATAAGCATATCAGCTCCGCCTGCTTCACTACTTTTAGCAGTAATACCTGTACCGGCTCCTACTCCTACTAGTATCTTTCCATTCTTAACTTCTTCCTTAAATTTTGATATAATTTCTTTTCTTGCCATTGTATTCATTTATAAATCCCCCTTAAATAATTTATAGTTTTTCTATTTTTCTTTAGTCTTATTTACTCATTAAATCTATTAATTTTTGTGCTGCTGCTTCTGCAAAAACTGCATCATTAATAGCACAATCCATTTCCATTACTTCCACAATATTTCTGTTTACACCATTTCTTAAGGTATCAAATAACATCTTGTCTTCCTCTTCACCATAGAATACTTGACCTTCTACATCAATAGCCGATATGCCTTTCAGAGGTAAAAATAAAACAGTTTTCTCTTTTGCCATATTTAATTTCTCAACAAGCTTTTTGCCTATTGCTTCATTTTCCTCTACAGTTGTTCTCATAAGTGTTACTGTAGGATTATGCTTATATAAATTACGTCCCACAAATTTCTTTGGTATTGTATCGTATGGTCCAAAGTTACACATATCAAGTGCACCTACTGATACAACCTGCGGAACATGATTTTTACCTGCTGCCTCTAAGCGATGTTGCCCTGCATTCAAAACGCCACCAATAATTTCGTCTGCCCACTCTGTTGTTGTAAGATCTAATACTCCTTCAATAAATCCAGCCTCAATAAGTGCTTCCATTGACTGTCCACCTATACCTGTTGCATGGAACACAAGCACTTCATATCCTCTATCCTCAAGATATTTTCTGGCTGCTGTTACACAGATTGTTGTTACCCCAAACATAGTTGCAGCAATCAATGGTTTTTTCTCCATGACTTTTGTGTTTTCAAATTTAACCATACCTGCTATTGCAAATGCTGCATTTGTAAAAATCTTTGTTGAAATTGAGTTAAGTCCCGCAACGTCTACTACAGATGGTATCATAACAATATCACTTGTACCTACATATGGAGCAGTATTTCCTGATGCTACTGTTGATACCATAACTTTTGGCACACCAATAGGCAGTGCCCTCATAGCTGGTGTTACTAGTGAAGTTCCTCCAGTACCACCAAAGGAAATAATACCATCAAATTTACCCTGTTTGTATAATTCAGGTACTAACTTTTCCATACCTTTTGATAATACTTCCGTTGCTAGTGCTCTGTCTTTTTTAGCAGCGAGAGTTTTAATGTCTGTGCCTGCTGCATCTGCTACTTCACTGTTTGATACATCTGGTTTAAATGTTGGCTCAAATACACCTGTGTGAATGGTAAAAGTACCTAATCCTAAGCTTTCAATCAATTCTTTTACGTATAAATATTCAGCACCTTTAGTATCAAATGTTCCTACAATTGCGATTGTCTTCAATTTTTTAATCTCCTCTCCAACTTTGGTTTTATCTATTCTGTAAAATACCAAATAAATGGTTTTGAGAACGTTCTTTATAAAAAAACAGCATGACTAATTACAAATTAATCATACTGTTTTCAATTTCTTATGTAAACGTTTTTATGTATTATGTTTTTGTGTTTATGTCATATTTTTTCTATTTTTAAGTTTATATTGTTTTGGAGAACAGCCCTTATACTTTTTAAACATTTTGCTAAACTGTGCATAATCTTCATAGCCAACTAATGATGCTAACTCTGATAACTGGATACTTTCTACATTTAAGATTTCTGTTGCTTTATCTATGCGGAATTTAACTAGATACTCTGGAAAATTACAACCTACTTCCTTTTTAAACAGACTACTTAAGTAACCCCTAGATAAATGAGCCACCCTAGCTAAATCTAAAAACGAAATATCATTCATATAATTTTGAGCAACGTATTCTTTCACAAATTCAACATAATCATAGTGCTTTGTAACTCCGTCTAACATTTTAACCATTAAATCATCCTCATCAAGCTTCCCTGATACTTTAAACGCTTTTGTTATATTTGTAATGGACTTTTCTGATGGAATTCTCTCAAATGCAGATCCCCCTATATATCCCATTAAGTCTTCATTATTGCTATACATATACTGAACATCAATTGGTGTTTTCACAGGACCGCCATAAATTAATTTAATTACATCTGGCTTTAACTCATTACATTTATTAAATATTTTATCCGCTTTAACCTTTGCAGCTTCCAGTGAGAAGACTTTTTTTGCCCCTAATAATCCTCCTCCTGTTAAGCCTAAATGTACACAAATAATATCAGCTCCAGCATGGATCATTTGAGATGCTTGTATTTCATCAAATACAAATGCAACTGTAAACATATCCCTTTCATGGGCTATTCTTATTGCTTCTACTTCAATTAGATAATGACATCCATCTTCTTCAAGAGCTTCACTAAATTGACCATCTATTAGTCCAACTGTGGGGTAGTTGTTAATACCAGAAAAACCCATATTTTTTATTTCATCTATGTAACTATCCATATTCTTTGTAGGGTCAGTTGCATTAACACCAAAAATAATTGGAACATCTTCTACCAATGGTATTATCTCTCTAGAAGCAAAGTCCATTACCATATCATTGCTATTGTAAAATGGCAAAAAACCTGCTAGTGAGCTTCTCCCCATTTGACGAAATTTACCTGAATTTAGCATCAAAAGAAAATCAGCTCCACCTTGTTTGGCATACTTTGCTGTCATTCCTGAACATGTGGCTACCCCAATAATGTGATTGCCCTTTTTTATTTGTGATTTGAGATTTTCTATTATTTTTTCTCTTTTCATACTTTCTAAGCCCCTTATTTTTCTATAATCTTCACCATTTCATATTCTTAGTATTTTCAGCGTCTTTAGCTATATTTCCTCTTCAGCTTTACTAATGTCTCCACATGTGCAGAGTGCTAACCGTAAATATAATTAAATAATACAGGATGTAGTGATGTTTACCTAATATAAAGTAATATTATTTACATTATTTTTAAAATTAGAATTACAATTTAGAGTAATCTTTTACTTATGATTAAGTTACACTAAATTGTAGATGTTTGTAAATGATTTTAGGGAGATTATGATTATCCTCCCTTATATATTTTTATTAACATTTTAGCTATTTCTACATAGTATAGTAGTGTAGTAAATTTTATGGAGGAATCTTTTATGAATACCATTAACTACAATAATGATAATACTGAAGAAACAATGGGAATTTACTCTCAGCCTAGAAATATGAATTCCCCTACTTATCCTATGTATTCTTGTCCTCTATGCAACTATTCAATGCCTATGAGGGATGAATATGACGATTCAGACGAATATGATGATCCAGGATACAGACAAAGACGCAGACGCAGACGTAGGCGTAGACGTAGATATCCTTTTTATCCTCGACCATACTTCTTCCCATTCATTTTTCCATACATCTTCCCATACGGCAGATATGATGATGGATGGGATGAGTATTAGGAAAAGTCTCTGCACACCAGAATATCTGGTGTGCTTCTTTATTTCTCTTAAACCAAAGCTTTCCTTGTCTATAAAACATAAAGCGTAAGAAATAGGGCAAAATGCCCTAAGCCTTTGATTTCAAATATTTTATAATGAACATGTTACTCTGCTACACTCCGCAATGGGAACTTTCTCTCTAAACACCTCTAATAATATCCAAATTGAAAATATGTCTATTCTTGTGATCCAAAAATAGCTACATACTGATTATACAAAACAAATGTATTATCTTTCCATTTTAAAGTATTCAAAAAATAGCCTAAAGAGTCTGCATTGTATCTTCCAGCTATTTTTTGATACGCCAATAGCTCATATACTTTATTTGAATCAAAATCCACAGGATATAATCCACTTATAGGATTTACAAATCCGTTGATTGGATTCTTTAGCTTTCCATTCTGGTCGTATATTTCATTTAAATAATCGGCTTCTTTATAAGATATGTCTATAATGTATTTTTTATTGTTTTTCTTGCTGATAACTTCAACCTTGTAGTTATCTTTATAAGTAACATCATATTTGTATCCCTCGTTATATACATTAAAGTCAAACAGTAATTGTGTTGCATTGTTAACAAAGGAATAAATGTAGTGGTACATTGTTCCGCCACTACCACCTGAAGCAATGCTTATTAAGATATCATCTACACCATCTCCTGTAAAATCCCCTAAAAATAGTGTAGGGTTATATCCTGCATTTTCACTGAGTGGTATACTAGTAAACCTACCTGTCATTCCATCTTGTATCACAAGGGTGATATTTTGAGTAAATAGACTACCTGGTGTCTTTATGCCAGTTAAATACACAGTATCAGGTATTCCATCATCGTTTACATCCCCCTTTGCATAAGAGACAATGCTCGGACATATCATATTAGACCTAAGATAACAATTATACATAACGGCTCCTTTGCATTATAATCTTTGTATAATATCTTATGAGCTAAACAGCAAGCATGTTACGTTTTAATGTCTCACTACTAATCCACATCTCCTCCATTTTCTTTAAGTTCTTCTCTTTTCAATACCTCTAAGCAGCAAATTTTCAATTTTTTCTCTGTCAAAAGGTAGCAATAAAAAACCATCTGCTGCACATTCGAAAGCATCTACCGCATATACCAACTGACTACTAAAGAAAATCACTTTTGAAAACAGATTTAGCCTGCGAATCACACTGGCAAGTTTAAAAGCATTCAATTCAACATTTCCCATCCTTATAAAGATAATATCGGAGGGCTCTTTGCGGATACTATTTTCCGCTACTTCGAGGGTAGTAAAGCTTCCGCGAAAATCCAATATTTCATAGCCATCCAATATTTTCTTTAGATCAATACTACTTTGCTCATCTGGGTCAGCAATGATATATTTCATGAGTAACTTCACCTCCTATTTACTACGTTATTTCTATAATAAAACACTAACCCTAAATGAAGCCTAAATGAGAAATGCCCTATAGGATTAACTTCTCCTATAGAGCACTTCTCATAAAGCCTTATATATCAATGTTTTTCGCATTTTTTCTCTAAATATATAAAATTTTGTCAAAAAATATTTTCATTTGTTTTTGTTCAATATGTTTTATTCAAAACGAAGCAAAAGTCCTAGTTTATTTTATCTTATAACTTACTCTTTTTGCTTTGCTTTTGATCATACATCAATTGATCTGCGTGTTCTAAAAGTTGATAAATATTTTCATAAGCATTTGTATAGCATACCATACCATAACTGAATTTGAGTCTATATGGTTTTTCTCCTCTATTATTATACTCCTCAACATATTGAATTAAATTTTGTATGTAAACTACAACCTTTTCTCGCTGTTGCTCTTCTAATAAAATTAAGAACTCATCTCCGCCTAAACGTATTAGTTTTTTTTGCCTTAGTGAAAAACCCAGAGCAAGTAAATTAGCAAATGCCTTAATTGCTTCATCCCCCTCACAATGTCCATATTGGTCGTTAATAATCTTAAACTCATCTATATCTATATAAACAATAAAAAGTTTATTAAGTTTTTTATTGTTTATATTTTGAGCATAATGCTCATAGGCTAAGCGATTTTCTAGTCCTGTCAAACTATCCCGATATGCCTTATCATTGAGTATAAAAATATAAGCAATCACAATAATTATTGCCACACTATTCCAAGTGGTCAAATAAACAAAATATTTTAACTGAATACTAGTAAATACGGCAGGTACAACGTGAAATAAACTAAATATAACAAGTTCCAAACAAGTAAACTTTTTACGCTGCTTATAAATAAAATATAAGTTATACACAAAGTATATGTAACTCACACAAGGTAAAATAAAAAATAAAGGTCCCCTTTCATAGATATTCTCACTAGTTATATTAAAAAGTCCACTTCCATTATAACTTATCAAGGCTGCTATACCATTAATGACTAATGGAAGTAAAAGTATATTATTTACTTTTATTTTCTCTTTCTGATACCTATTAATCCATTCTTTACTAAATATATATCCCATAAATGGAATACTGGGAGTCAATATAAATCCAATTATATTTACTAGCTTATGCAATACAATAAATTGCTTTAAATTTGGATTATTTAATAAGACACTAAATATCTCTAATATTAAAGTAAAACATATTAATCCCATAATCCACATAAATAACATATTAGTTGTTTTTTTTCTATTCATATTAAAATAAGCATGTACAAGTAAAATAATTAATAAAATTGAAAAAACGATATTTATTTGGACTTGTAATAAAATTATCATTTTTATCATACTCCATTTTTCTATATTTATATATATTCAATCTCCTCTACCTTTATTATTGTGAAGATACAACTCTTTGCGAATACTATTTTCTGCTGTTTGCAGTGTAGTAAATCTTTGATTTAAATCCAATGTTTTCTTGAAATCAATACTACTTTGTTCATCTAGTCCAGCAATGATATATTTCATAAGTATCTTCACCTCCTATTTACTGAGTTATTTCTATGATAAAACAGTAACCCTAAATGAACCCTAAATGAGAAGTTCCCTATAGAATTAATTTCTTCTATAGGGCACTTGAGGTAAAGCCTTATATATAAATATTTTTCTATTTTTATACAAATGTTTAAAACATTGTTAAAAAAGTCTTTTTATTTTTTTCACAGCATCCATTACCCTTTTACACATTTCATCAAATTCGGCAGCTCTCGGATATGCCCAGGCATATCCACTTCCTTCCATATATCCACTTTGACTGAGCTTTTCAATCAAAGTACAATCTTCCTTCCTTGTTATCTGATTTCCCTTGATCATCTCTTTTAGCTTATAGATATCACAGTCGAGTTGGTCTGTCACAACTCTATAATTTCCACGGCTGTTTTCTAATATCTGAGAAATACCTGCCTCTGCTAATCTTTTACGCAGCAAATAGGTGTTTGCATGAAAATTTGTTTGGGCTTTTTCCGCATCATAGTCAGGCCAAACTGCATATGCTACCTTTTCCCAATTTAACGGTACTCCCTCATGGTGTACTAAAAAAGCTAATATTTCCCTTGCCTTTGAGTTTTTCCAAGTCATTGCTTCTCCTTTTACGAACACTTCAAAGCCCCCAAAGCATTGGATAAACGGTTTTCCTGTTCTCAAGGTTGTACTTTGGTTCTTCAATAATCGCTTGACTGTTTTATCCAGTCTTTTTTCTGTCAAGGGCTTCATAATATAATCCATTGCCTGTAATTCAAAAGCCTCTACTGCATATTGGTTAAAGGCGGTAACGAAAATAATATCTATATTTTCATTCAGGTCTAATACCTGTTCAGACAACTGAAGACCATTAACATCTGGCATTTCAATATCTAAGAAAACTGCATCCAGTGGATGCTCTTTTAAATAGGATAATAACTGTTCTCCTGTTTCAAACAGGCCACATATTTCAAGTTCTTTAACTTCCAGCACCATTCTCTCAAATCTTTCAAGCACATGAATCTCATCGTCTACTGCCGCAATCCGTATCATAATTGTTTCCTCCCTTCCGGTATTACTAGCCTCACACAGGTTCCACATCCCACCTGACTTTTGATTTCGAGCCCTCTTCCATATAATCTAAGTAACCGATGGTGTATATTAATGAGACCAACGCTTTGATTTTTTCTTTTTTCATCCAAGAGGAGCTCAAGCTTTTTACTTTCAATTCCAGTACCATCATCTTCAATCTCAATACCTATGCATTCCTGTAGCTGAATTATTCTTAGGATAACCCTTCCGCCAACCTGTTTTTTTGATATACCATGTCGGACTGCATTTTCCACTAAGGGCTCAAGGATGAGGGCAGGTATTTGATAGTCTAAAGGTATTTCAATCTCTTTAATCAGCTGTATCTTTTGACCAAACCGTGCTTGTTCAATGTTGAAATAGGTGCTTATTAATTCCAGTTCTTTTTCTATGGTCACCATTTTATCTATGTGATTAAATTCCAGACTTTCTCTTAAATATATTCCTAAATCTATAATTAGCTTACCAGCCTTTTTCCCATCCTTTTCGCATACATTGGCAATGGCACTCAAAGCATTGTATAGAAAATGGGGCTTAATTTGTGCTTGTAAAAATGACATTTCTGTTGCCATTATTTTATCCTTGAGCCTGTCTGCCTCAACTAATTTTTCATTGTACAAAATAAGCTTTTTATGGGCATTAGCCTGAAGTTTTGCTTGCACAAAAGACATAGCCATAATAACGGCAAAATTACCATACAAAAACATATAAGATATGTTAATGCCACCAATGGCTTTATGGTGAAATACATCTTCAATGATAGTTAAGGCAAAAACGCTGATAGCTATAAACATTAATATAGCATTATCCCCTACTTTGCTACCCTGCCAACTACCTGGCACCTTCATAAGCGAATCCATTTGTGGTTTTTGCTCAGAAATAAAATCTTTCGGCGTCAATAATCTATTAATTCATTTTGTTTAAAATCAACGCTGGACAAATCAACCTTGCCATTATCAATGCATCCTGAATCCGGTGAATACATCATACCAATACTAAAAAACATAGAAGCAATAAATACTATGATGAATAGCATTTTCCAATTTAAACTGACTCTTTTCCATATTTTTCTTTGATCCACTACTATAATCATTCTCTTTCATCTTAAATTTGTACATGTTAAAGAGTATTTACTTATATCATACTCAATTAAAAGGTCACGTATATGTCCATTTAATATTAAACAATAAAATTTTTATTAATCTTACTCTATAGTCGAAAATATAGAATAATACATTATAATTATACATAAAAATAAAAAACAAATCCATACCTTCTATATCGTTACTCTTTACATTTTCTATATCACTTTCAGAAGGTTCTAAAAATGCATTTTCATTTTCGCATTGACTTTTACACATAGCTCATCTATATTAATTCTATGCATAAATATTAAAGGCAAATTAAACCTCATACTTTGAAAAGTACGAGGTTTATCAACAATCTGAACTTTTATAATATAAAAGTTGTTATTCGTCCCAGGTTTTTGTAACAGTTTTTAGCTTTAAAAATACAAGGAGGTTTTTAATGTAGTTTGTGTCAAGTTCTAGTAGGCAATTTTATTTTTTAGATTTATCCATCATAATTTCAGTTAAAATTTTCCTCCAATCTTTTTTACTACATTATATTAGTTCTTCCATTATAAACAATTCCTCTTATAACATCCATTGTTA
>CAZKOJ010000162.1:0-9618 GCA_964554365.1 uncultured Clostridium sp.
AAATATGATAAATTTATAAGAACTACAGATGACTATCATATATCTGCAGTTCAAGATATATTTAAAAAATTATATGATCAAGGAGATATATACAAAGGTTCATATGAAGGATGGTATTGTACACCTTGTGAGTCATTTTGGACAGAAACACAACTTGTAAATGGGAATTGTCCTGATTGTGGAAGACCAGTTGAAAAAACAAAAGAAGAAGCTTATTTTTTCAAAATGTCAAAATATGCTCCAAGACTTATAGAGTATATAGAAAATAATCCAGAGTTTATCCAACCTGAATCAAGAAAAAATGAAATGTTAAATAATTTTTTAAAACCAGGACTTCAAGATTTATGCGTATCAAGAACTTCATTTGATTGGGGAATACCAGTAACGTTTGACAATAAACATGTTATATATGTGTGGGTAGACGCTTTAGCAAACTATATAACAGCTCTTGGATACGGCGGAAATAATTCTGAATTATATAATAAATATTGGCCAGCAGATGTTCATCTTGTTGGAAAAGATATATTAAGGTTCCATACAATTTATTGGCCAATTATGCTTATGGCTCTTGAAATTCCACTGCCAAAGCAAGTGTTTGGTCATGGATGGCTTTTAGTTGATGGAGGGAAAATGTCAAAATCTAAGGGAAATGTAGTAGATCCTGTAGTTTTGATAAATCATTTTGGAACAGATGCTGTGAGATACTATTTACTAAGAGAAATACCATTTGGATCAGATGGATTATTTAATAATGAACTATTTATAAAAAAGATAAATTCAGATTTAGCAAATGATTTGGGAAATCTTCTATCAAGAACTTGTGCTATGATAGAAAAATATTTTGAAGGCACAATTCCTGCTCCGATAGCAAAAGAGGAAATAGATAATGAACTAATAAGTCTTGCCATAGATACTCATAAAAATGTAGAGAAGAGCATAGATAACTTAAAAATCCCAGAAGCATTAGAATATATATGGAAACTTATTAGTAGAGCAAATAAATATATAGATGAAACTACTCCATGGATACTTGCAAAAGATGAAAGTAAACAGGACAGATTAGGAACAGTGCTTTATAATTTAGCAGAGTCATTAAGAATAGCTTCAGTATGCTTATCAGCATTCTTACCTGAGACTAGTGAAAAGATAAATAATCAATTAAATACAGAAGTTACAACGTGGAATAGCGTAGCATCCTTTGATGGAACATCAGCAGGAACAAAGATAAATAAAGGAGAACTTTTATTTCCACGAATAGACGTAAACGAGAAAATTGAAGAATTAAACAAACTCAAGGAAGAGCAGATGGCAGCTAATAAGCCTAAAATGCAGCCGTTAAAGGAAGAAATAACCATTGATGATTTTGAAAAATTGGATTTAAGAATAGTTAAAGTATTAGCTTGTGAACCTGTAAAAGGAGCTAAAAAGCTTCTTAAGCTAAAAGTAGACTTAGCAGGAGAAGAAAGACAGGTAATATCAGGAATAGCCAAATTCTATAAACCAGAAGAATTGGTAGGTAAAAATGTAATACTTGTGGCAAATTTAAAACCTGTAAAACTTAGAGGCGAAATTTCACAAGGAATGATACTTTCAGCAGCTACAGATGATGATAGTAAGCTTTTAACAGCCACTATTGAATCAGAACTTCCTACAGGCAGTATTGTAAAATAAAAATTATATTTATTAAAAACCTTAAGTCAGTTATTGACTTAAGGTTTTTAAATTATAGAGCATTTTGTTGAAATTAGAAATAAAATGTTTGGAAAAATAAACGATATTTCTAATAAATTATTTGGTTTGTTATTTTCTTTCGGATGCCTAAATTATCGTCTCACTGTATAATAAGGTTAAATATTGCAAATCATACTTATGAAATATAAACCTATATGCAAAGGAGATGTAATAATGAAAAGTTTAGTGGGGACCAAAACAGCGGATAACCTTGCAAAGGCGTTTGCTGGAGAGTCACAAGCTAGAAATAGATATACTTATTACAGTAAAGTTGCACAAAACGAAGGATATAAGCAAATTGAGGCAGTATTTTCAGAAACAGCAGATAATGAAAGAGCTCATGCAAAAGTGTTTTTTGACTATTTAATTGAGGGATTAGGTAATGCACATATTAATGTGAATGCGCAATATCCTATTGGATATGGGAATACAGAAGAAAACCTTAAGTATGCAGCAGAAGGTGAAAAAGAAGAATGGAGTGCACTATATCCCGATTTTGCCAGTATTGCTAAAGAAGAGGGCTTTCCAGAGGTTGAGGTTGCTTTTAGAAAAATTATAGAGATAGAAACAGGACATGAAAAAAGATACCTAGATCTATTAAGTAGTCTTAAAAATAGTACGTTATATAAGAGAGATACAAAACAAAACTGGAAATGCAGAAATTGCGGATATATATATCAAGGGCTCGAAGCACCAAAAACATGCCCAGCATGTAAACATCCTCAAGGATATTTTGAAATAATGTACGATACAAAACCGTAAAATTATTTTAATCTTTAAAACTAAGAATGAGCATTTATATTGGTAACATGCCAAATAAATACTCATTCTTAATTTTTTATGTAATACGTCGTGTTGTAAATAAAAATATATAGTTAAATATAATATGTATAAAGTTAATATACGTGAGTAAAAGTCATGTTTTATTAAAAAAATAGCCTATATTATAAAAAAAACAGGTTGACTATAAAATTAAATGTAATAAAATGGTAATATGTTCTGCAATTATGGAGTTTAAAATTCACAGGTTTATTGCTACAATTAATTAAGAAATCATATAAATTTTACATTTAAGTATTAAGAATGGAGAAATACAATGGATGAAATTACAAAAACATTTACTAAAGAAATGAAAATATTTGATGCACATGCGCATTATGATGATGAACAGTTTAATGAAGATAGGCAGTCTATAATAAAAGAACTTAATGAAAATGGCATAGAAGGAGTTTTAAATTGCGGAGCTTCATTAGAAGGGTCTAGAGCTTCAGTGGAATTGGCAAATAAATATGATTTTTTTTATGCGGCAGTAGGTATTCATCCTGAATATGCAGACGAATTAAAAGAAGAAACCATAAATGAATTAAGACAGTTAGCAAGTAATAACAAAGTTAAAGCTATAGGGGAAATAGGGTTGGATTATTATTACGAAGAAAACCCAGAAAGAGAAATACAAAAGAAAGCCTTTATAATGCAGATGGAACTTGCAAGAGAGCTTAAATTGCCAGTAATTATACATGACAGGGATGCTCATAAAGATACGCTGGATATTATAAAGCAATTTCCAGAAGTTATAGGAGAAATACATTGTTTTTCTGGTAGTGTAGAGTTTGCTAAAGAATGTTTAAAATTAGGATATTATATAGGGTTTACAGGAGTAGTAACTTTTAAAAATGCTAAGAAAGTTATTGAAGTAGTTAAAGAAGTTCCAGTGGATAGAATTTTAGTAGAAACAGATTGTCCCTATATGTCCCCAGTTCCTTTTAGAGGGAAAAGAAATAGGTCAGAATATGTAGCTCATATAATAAATAAAATAGCAGGAATTAAAGGTATCGAAAGTAAGGAATTGAGTGTTAGAACTAGCTCAAATATCAAAAAGTTGCTAAATATATCGTAATGGTGTAAAATAAAGCCATTATTATATAATTTAAAATTGTTATATTTAGGTAATTATGTGTTGATTTATAACATATAATTATAATAGGTTTTATTAATGCTCCACCTAAAATATTAAATATAGACTGTCTAAAAAAACTGCTATCATAATATTTCATATTTAATTTTTATGCACAAAGTTGCATTACACAGTCTAAAAAAGTAAGGCGATATTTGACATAATTCGTCAATGCATTTATAATTGTGAATGTCGCGTTTACCTAGAGGAGGTATTTTAATGGTGGAAAAACTTAAAAGTTACTTTAAAAAGTATTCTTCCAATGGTCCTAAAACTATATATATAGGTTTAATAGTTTTAGTGGTTTTGACAGCAATGATTTGTAGCACAAGAAAGACAATTACAGTTTTTATAGACGGAAAAGATAAGAAAATTACTACATTTAGTAGTACTTATAAAAAGGCTTTAAGTAATAATGGTATAACTGTAGGACCAAAGGATAAAACACAACCTAGTCTAGACAGTAAGGTTGGAAATGGCTCAAAAATATCCATAAAGAAAGCAGTAAAGCTTGAAGTAGCTGTTGATGGCAAAAAATTGGGTATACAGTCTGCAGAAGATAACATTGAAAAAATGTTACAAGCAGAGAAAATAGCAATTCAAGAAAATGATAAAGTATATCCAGGAAAAGAGTCAACAATTGAAGATGGATTGAAAATTGCAATAACAAGGGTCAAGATAAAAGAAATTAAGGAAACTAAACAAGTAGATTATACGACAGTTGTGAAAAAAGACGAAGATATGGAACAAGGAAATAAAAAGACGTTGCAAGAAGGACAACTTGGAGAAAAAGAAGTTGTGACTAAAGTTGTTTATGAAAATGATAAAGAAATTTCTAGAAAAGTAGTAGGTCAAACTATAAAAAAACAACCTGTAGAAAAGATTGTAGCTATGGGTACATTAAATGTTTATACACCTTCGCGTGGAAGTAAAGTTCCTTATAAAAATGCTATGAGAATGAGGGCTACTGGTTACACAGCAGACTATGAGAGTACAGGCAAAGGGCCTGGTGATGATGATTTTGGAATTACAGCAACAGGGACTATGGCAAAAAGAAGTAGTGGAAGTTATAGTTCAGTAGCTGTTGACCCAAGAATTATACCACTTGGTACGAAGCTTTATGTTGAAGGATATGGGTATGCTATTGCAGAAGATACAGGTGGAGCTATAAAAGGCAATCGCATAGACTTATTTTTTGATTCAAGTTCAGAAGCGGATAACTGGGGTGTAAGGTGGATTAATGTCTATGTAGTTAAATAGGAGCGAATGCTCCTATTTTTTTCTGTATAATAAATATAATTTAGAGAGGAAGGGAATTATTGACCTAATGTTTACTATAGGTTAATAGAATATTATGATTAAAGAAGTTATTGTTGTTGAAGGTAGAGATGATATTACTGCAGTTAAGAGAGCCGTAGATGCAGAGATTATAGCGGTAGGTGGTTTTGGAATAAATGGTAAAGTTATAGAACGAATAAAAGAAGCACAAAAAAGGCAAGGAGTAATAGTTTTAACGGATCCTGATTTTGCAGGAGAGAAAATAAGAAGAATTATATCTAAAAGAGTAAAGGGAATAAAACATGCATATATATCTCAAAAAGATGGAATGAAAGATGGAGATATAGGAGTGGAAAATGCTGAACCTCATATAATAATAAGAGCATTAGAGTATGCTAAATGTGAGACTAAAGATAAGACAGAAGATTTTAATATAAATGATATGATTTTTTTTGGGCTGACAGGAAATAATAGAGCTAAAGAAAAAAGAGAATTACTTGGCAAAGAAATTGGTATTGGATACTGTAATACAGCTCAATTTATAACACGACTTAATAATTATGGTATCAGTAGAGAAGAATTTGTAAAAGCTATAAATAAAATAGATGAGGAGAAATAATATGGAGAATTTAACTACTAAAGATATAGTTAAAAAATATGGATTCAGATTTTCCAAAGGGTTAGGTCAAAATTTTTTAATAGACAATTCAGTTTTAGAAGATATAGTTCACAATGCGCAAATCACTAAAGATGATTTAGTAATAGAAATAGGACCAGGAGTGGGAACTCTAACAAAAGAACTTTTAAAAAAAGCTAAAAAGGTTTATGCAATTGAATTAGATGATGACTTAATACCTATTTTAAATGAAGAGCTTAAAGAATTTGATAATTTTGAGTTAATACATAAGGATGCATTAAAAGTAGACTTTAATGAAATCATAGGGGAAGAAAAGAACACTAAATTAGTAGCAAACTTGCCATATTATGTTACAACTCCTATAATAGCAAAGTTATTAAATGAAAATTATAATTTTGAATCATTAACTATAATGATTCAAAAGGAAGTAGGAGAGAGAATTGCTGCACATCCGGATTGTAAAGAGTATGGAGCACTTTCTATACTTGTTCAATACTATTGTGATGCAGAAATAGTAAGAAAAGTAAGCTGTGACTCTTTTTTGCCTAAACCTAAAGTTGATTCTATAGTTATAAAATTAAATAAGCTTTCAGAGCCTAAGGTTAAAGTCAAAAGTAAAGAGTTGTTCTTTAAAATAGTAAGACATTCTTTTAATATGAGAAGAAAAACTTTGTTGAACGGTCTTAAAAATTTAAACCTACAAAAAGAAGAATTAGAAAAAGCTTTTTTGAGTGCAGGCATTGATCCTAAGCGAAGAGGAGAGACTTTATCTTTGGATGAATTTGGAAAATTATCAGATTGTATATACGATTTTTTATAATCTTTTTATAATATTATAACTATTTGTTCACTTTTTGAAGATTACTTCATATATTATAATGAATAAAATATATGGAGGTATAGGAAATTGGCTCAAAAAAAGAGTTATAGTAGGTATTTTATAATATTACAAGAAGATGAAAAAGGATACTCCTTATCTTCTGATAAATTAGCTTCTGGTTACGCAAAATTGGAGATGAAAAATGACAAGTGTAAAATATCATATTATGTGCAGAATTTAAAAAAAGAAAATGCTCCATATTACATGCTTTTAATATGCAGTAAGAAGGATGTAAGGAAGGTAATTAAAATATCACAGATGAACATAGATGATTACGGAAGAGCGGACATTTGTCATGAGTATTCTGCGGATAATATAGCTGATACGGGTATATCAATGGACAAAATTTCAGGGGCAGCTATAGTTAAGTTTTTAGATTCAAACATAATACCAGTTATGAGTGGATTTGCAAGTACTGTAATACCCGACTGGAAAACATTTGATGTGGTTGATTTGAAAAGTGTGGAGAAAAAAGAAGAGCAACCTAAAGTTGCAGAGAAAAATGTAACTACAGATAAGAGTATATTTGACAAATACGAAGAAAATATAGAAAGTTCAAAAAAAGGTGAAGTTGAAGAAATACAAAAAGTTAAAATTACTGAAAATATGGATAAAAAACAGAGCAATACTAAAGTTAAGCAAAAGTCAGGTAGTAAGAGTAAAGAAGAAAATAGAAACATCGTTAAAGATCAAGCTAATCATGAAGTTAAAGAAAAAGTTGATAATAAAATTAAACCTAAAGAAGAAACTAATATTAAAATTGATACTGAAATTAAACCTAAAGAAGAAAATAATACTAAAATTGATACTAGAATTGAAGAGGAAAGTGATAGTAAACTTAGAGAAAATAATATAAAAGAAGAATATACTGTGGGCGAAGATGTTAATATAGGACAAGAACATGAAAATATGATTAATGAAAAAGATGTAAGAAATGTAGATATGAATAATGGAAGTTTTGGGGACTATCCAAGGGGTAACACAGGAAGCTTTTTTAGAAATCTAGCACAAGGATTTGAGGAACTAGGAGAAATATGTGGAGAAATAAAAAGATGTAAGTGGTATAAGGTGCCTGTATGTTCTGAAAAATCCATGTGTGATATGTCTAACTATAATAAATATATGGTAGCATATTATCCTATGATAAATTACTATCCTTATATAAAAAAGCATGGACATTATTTAATGGGATACAAGTGCGATAAAGAAGGAAAGATGAAATACTTAGTTTATGGTATACCAGGAAGTAAGAGTAAAGCAGACCAGCCTTATGGTGGCAAGTCGGGATTTGTTACTTGGATATCTTTAAATGACGAAGACAACATAGGATATTGGCTGATGTTCTATGATTTTAAAACATCTACAATTGTAATACCAGTAAAAAAGTAATATGGAAAGAAGTATAGTACCAAAAATATTTAATATTTTTGGTACTATTTTCATATAATTAAAGGAAAGCTTAAAGATCTAAAGCATAAAGCTTTTATTTAAAATGTAAGGTGGTATTAGAATGAAGCTAGTAATAATAAATAGAAAAAGATTGGGAGTCACTATAATTATAATAGGCCTAATGCTTGTTTTGTTTGGATTAGAAAGAAATTTTGATTCAAGACTTAAACTTACTGCACTTATTCAAAGCAATATAAATGCTTTAGTAAAATATCAGGCTTTAGACAATAAGTTTAGCTATAAATTACCATCAGAATGGGTTGCTAAACAACAGAAATTTTCAGGTAATGAAATTATATATCATAATGATTTTAATACTAAAGATTCAAAAATCTATGGATTTGTAGAAGTTTGGAACTTAAATAAAGATTTAAAAACTTTTCTTGAAGAAAGCAAGAAAATATCTAGTGAACAAAATTTATATAAGGCATATGAAATGAAACCAATTATTATAAATGATAAAGATGGATATTTAGTAAATTACACTATAGTTACACCAGCTAATGAAGAATATAAAGGTTATGAATATTTTATAAGAAATAAAAATAAATTTTTCAGATTTTCCTTTTTCGTAAGGGAAGATAATTTTAAAGAAAACATGCCTACAATATTTAAAACTATAGTACAAACATTTAATTATGAAGGAGAATAAGGTTAAATAATAATCGTATTACGACGCAAATAGTACAGTTAAAGTTCACATAAGCAGAGAGCCTAAATTTTTAATTTGGTGCGAATCGCTTACTCCTCTGACAATAGGAAGAGGAGTTTCATATAAAAAGACCAGATAAGCCCAAATGCCGAAGGCTGCAAATTTCATTATATCTTTATATTTTCAACATTTGTTACTAAATTACTATTTAGTGCGCAGCACTTTTAGTACCACAGGTTCTATTAGTTGAAAAATTAAGACATACTATCGTTGCTAAAAAACTATTGTCTAATAAACACTCAAACTTCATCTTTTGAATATTATTCTATATTTCATTAAGTTGAGTTATAATAATAAAATAATATTTTATTTTCAATTGCAAGGAGGAAATTGTGGATATTTTTCAAACAGAAAGACTGGTATTTAGGAAGTTTACTCAAAGAGATATTAATAATTTATTTATTCTTTTAAGCAATCCACATGTAATGAAATATTGTTGTGGTCCTATAGACATTGATGGAACAAAAAAATGGTTGAATATGATTATAGATGCATATAAAAGATATGGATATGACTATTGGGCAGTGTATGAGAAAACCACCAATGATTTTGTAGGACAAATAGGAATATTAAATCAAGAAGTTGATGGTAGACAATTAAATTGCCTTGCGTACATGATAGATCCAAAACACTGGAATAAAGGGTATGCAACAGAAGGGGCTATAGCTACTAGAAATTACGCTTTTAATGTTCTAAATATGAAAAATTTAGTTGCAACAGTTGAGTGTGAAAATCTACAATCAATTTGTGTATTAAGAAAAATTGGGATGAAGTATGAATGTGAGATAAAATATAATGATAATAAATTATATGTTTATTCAATGGAAAAAGTTAATATTCCATTTTAGATAATAACATATTGTGTTTAATAACACCCTTGCTAATTGACCTGTGTATTGAACAATATTTTTATATCACGTCATATATATGTAAAAGTAAAAAAGTATATTCAACGCAAAATTTAGAGTGGACAGAAG
>CAZKOJ010000163.1:0-9550 GCA_964554365.1 uncultured Clostridium sp.
AAAGCAGACCAGGTTTTAATCCTAATGCTTTCGCAGCTCCTGGTTGATTATCTTCGGATTTATATAAACAATATTACCCAGATCTAAATGAATTTGGAAAACAATACATTCAAAGAATGGGTCTTATGGGTTACTACTCTGGAGAAAGTGAAGAGGATGTATTAAATAAGTTATTTCCTATAGATAAGAGTGTAAAAGGAAAAACTGTAAGACAGGATATTCATGATGTGTGTCCAAAACCTTTATTTAATTATGCAACTCAATCGAGAGTACCTCCGGGATCCACATTTAAACCGATGACAGCAATTGCAGGTCTTGAGAGTGGAGTAATAACTCCAGGTTATGGAGTTAATGATGTGGGATCATATGACATAGGTGGAGGACATATTATACCTTTTATATTAGATGGATCTAATGGATATGTTGAGCTAACAAAAGCTATAGAAAGATCCAGTAATCCATATTTTATGAGTGTAGGTAAGCTTCTTAGAAATACCTTTGGTGATGATGAATTAGCTAAATATGCATGGAAATTTGGTTTAGGAGCTGATCCTAATTCAGATACTAAAAAGGCTACAGGTATAGAAATACCAGAAGCCTTCGGACAGGTATTTAATAGTTGGTCTCAAAAAAATCAGTATTCACAAACATATTTATGGAAAACTATGCAAGAATTAAAGGCTGGAGCAGACGACAGAGGAAATAAAATTACATCTATAGATTTGTATGACAGGAGTGGAGATTCAGATAAGGTTAAAACGGCAAAAAGTGATATAAAGAAACAAATACAAAACTCAATAAAAGATGGAGATAAAGCTTTTAATAAAGATAATTATAAAACTTCAATTAAAAATTTAATACAATTAGATCCTCAATATAAAGGTAAAGATATAAGTGAAAAAGAAATAAATTCTGTAATAAGCACTATTTACTATATAACAGTTTCTGACGCTTATAGTCAAACTAAAGTAGGAGCACCTATGTATTTTGCCTCTATAGGTCAGGGGATGGATGAATTTACTCCTGTGCAATTAGCAAATTATATTGCTACTATTGCGAACGGTGGAACAAGATATAGTGTGCATCTTGTAGATAAATTTTTAGATGCTAATGGAAAATTAATTGAACAGGTTAAACCTGAAGTCCTAGAAAAAACAGGGGTTAGTGCTGAAAATATAGCAGCAGTTAAAGCTGGAATGGCAGCAGTTAACGAAAAAGGTACTGCATCAGGTGCATTTAATGGTTTCAAAATACCGGCAGCAGGAAAGACTGGTACAGCTAGTTTAAATGATCAAGAAACTTTTGGAAGAACTGACTTTGCTGTATATGTTGGATTTGCACCTTTAGAAAATCCTGAAATAGCTGTATGTGTTATGATATTTGATGGTGGCCAAGGAGCTGGATCTGCTTATGTGGCAAGAGATATGTATGATGCATATTTTAATAAGTCGAATAGTAATAACAGTTCAAACAATACAGCTAGTGAAAACAAGTAAAATAATTGTTATATAATTAAAAAGATATATATGAGCAAAAAATGCTTGTATATATCTTTTTTTTAAAATAAAATTAAGACATAGAAGGATTTAAAATTCTAACGTTGAAATACTATATTAAGGTGGCTTATTGGAGGTCTAATATGTTAGATGATAATATAATAATTAAAGGAAATAGAGATGGAATAAATGCTGTTATTAATATGAATAAATTTAAAGATTTTGATGAAATGCTCGAAACTTTAATAGAAAGGTTATCAAAGGGGAAAATTTTTTATAAAGGATGTACGCTTAAAATAACCACTGAACTGAAATATTTAAGTGAAAAAAACTTTCGTAAATTAAAAGATGTTTTATTTGAACAGTTTTTAATAAAAGATTGTATAATGGAAGATAAGGAAGAAAAGAGTAACAAGGTCTTTTCTGGAATCTATGAAGGGCGAACAAAATTTTTAAGAAGAACTATAAGAAGCGGACAAGTTATAAATTGCCTGGGAAATGTGGTCATAATAGGAGATGTAAATGCAGGAGCTGAAATATATGCAGGTGGTAATATAATTGTCTTAGGATCTTTAAGAGGATATGTTCATGCAGGCTTTAGTGGAAATAACAAAGCTGTTGTAGCTGCTTTTTATTTACAACCTGAAATACTTCAAATTGCAGATGTAATGACTAGATCACCAGAAGATAGTACCAAACCTGAATATCCAGAAGTTGCGAGAGTAAAAGGTGATACAATAATTGTAGAACCATATTTGCCGAATAAATTTATTTAATGGAGGTAGTGTAAATGGGAGAAGCTATTGTGGTAACATCAGGCAAAGGTGGAGTTGGAAAAACAACTACTACAGCTAATATTGGAACGGGACTTGCATCATTAGGTAAAAGTGTTGTAGTAGTTGATGGAGACACTGGTCTTAGAAATCTTGATGTTTTAATGGGACTTGAAAATAGAATAGTTTTTACGTTATTAGATGTAGTAGAAGATAAGTGTAGATTAAAACAAGCTCTTATAAAAGATAAAAGACTACCTAATCTATATCTTTTACCTACAGCACAAACTAGAGATAAAGACGATGTGAGTACAGAACAGATGATGAAGTTAATATCAGAACTAAAAAAGCAATTTGATTATGTAATTATAGATTGCCCAGCGGGAATAGAGCAGGGGTTTGAAAATGCTGTAATTTGCTCTGATAGAGCGTTAATAGTGGTAAATCCAGAGGTGACTTCTGTAAGAGATTCAGATAGAGTTATTGGAAAGTTAGATTCTAAAGGATTAGAAAATCATCAACTTATAGTAAATAGAATAAATTATGAAATGACTAAAAATGGAGATATGTTGGACGTAAATGATATACTAGATAGCTTAGCTATAGAACTTATAGGAGTAGTTCCTGATGATAGAAGCATTACTGTTTCTACTAATAGAGGAGAACCAATTGTTTTAGATGACAAGGCTTTATCTGGACAAGCTTTTAGAAATATAGCAAAAAGAATAATAGGTGAAAAAGTACCTTTTGTTAACTTAAGTAATGAACAGGAAGGTTTTTTTTCAGGATTCAAAAAATTCTTTGGTATTAAATAGGGGGGATAAAATGGATTTGTTTAAGATTTTTTCTCAAAAGCCTTCTTCAAAAGATTTAGCTAAAGAAAGGTTAAAACTAATTTTAATACATGATAGATCTAATATGTCCCCAGAACTGTTAGAATCTATAAAAGAAGACATACTTAGAGTAATTTCAAAATATGTAGAAATTGATAGTGGGGACATAGAAGTGAAAATGACTAAAATGCAGGAGCTTGAAGGAGAATCACCAGCTTTAATTGCGAGTATACCTATAAAAAAAATGAAATCAGCTAGATAAAATATACTTAAAGAAATTTTCAAGTGTTATTTTCTTTCATATGAATAAATTAAAACTAACCTTTAGAGAAATATGAACTTTCACTAAAGGTTAGTTCTAATTTTATGAGTGTTTATACAACCCTGATTAGGATAAATTATACATAGATTTTTTGTGTGTATATGGTATAATCATATTTGTACTGGAGGGATAGAATGTTTAGCAAGATAACAATTGATAAAAAGCTCTTAAGAGAATTAGATTTCACTTCGATTATTACTGTAGTACTTATAGTAATATTTGGAGCATTAAATATTTACAGTGCTACACATATGAAAATTAACAGTGTTACACATGTGAAAATAGGTTCTTATTATTTAAAAGCTCAATTATTTTGGTTGTTGGTAGGATTAGCTATAACCTATGTAATATTAATAATAGATTATTCTGTTATTAAAGGCTATGCTAATATTATTTACTGGTTTGGAATATTTTTACTTATACTTAATGATTTTGTATTTAAATCTACAGTTAATGGAGCATCATCCTGGATGAAAATAGGCTCCATCTCAGTAGGTCAACCTTCTGAATTTGCAAAATTAGGTATGATTATAATGTTGGGAAAGCAATTAAGTGATATGGAAGGAAATATAAATAATTTAAAGAACTTTTTTAAATTAACTGCATATGCTGCCCTTCCTATGATTTTAATAGTAATTCAACCTGATATGGGAATGACTATGGTATGTTTCTTTATTGTACTTGGTATATATTTTGCTGCAGGGTTAGACTTAAAGGTAATAGGTGGAGGTATTGTGGGGGTAATTGCGCTTATTGCTGTGGTATGGAATTCACCTTTGATGGAAGAATATTGGAAAAAAAGATTAATATCCGTATTAGATCCTCAAGCTGATGAGCTGGGAACAGGACTTCAACTTTTACAGTCACAAATAGGTATAGGGTCTGGTGGTATTTGGGGAAAAGGTTTTTTAAAAGGTACTCAAATAGCAGGTGGATTTATTCCAGAATCACACACAGACTTTATTTTTTCAGTAGTAGGAGAAGAGTGGGGAATTGTCGGTGCACTATTCCTTTTGACGTTATATGGAGTATTAATATATAAATTTATAAATATAGCTAAGAGTTCAAAAGATATTTTTGGTTCAGTGCTTTGTGTGGGAATTATATCATCATTGTTATTTTCTGTGTTGCAAAATATAGGAATGACTATAGGTATAATGCCAATAACGGGAATTACACTTCATTATATGAGTTACGGGGGTAGTTCCATGATAACAAGTTTCATGGCACTTGGACTTGTTTTAAATGTAGGAATGAGAAAAAAGAAAATTAATTTCTAGGGGGAATTAAATTATGAAGATTGCCTTTATTGCACACGATAAGAAGAAAGATGATATGGTGGATTTTGTAAAAAGGTATAAAGAAGTTTTTCAGCACCACGAACTATTTGGTACAGGAACCACAGGAAGACTTATAACTGAAATAGTTGGATTAAAAGTGCATAGATTTCTTTCAGGTCCTTTAGGGGGAGATCAACAAATGGGCGCCAGAGTAGCTCAGGGAGATATGGATTTTATAATATTTTTAAGAGATCCGCTTACATCTCAACCACATGAACCAGATATTGCAGCTTTACTTAGAATATGTGATGTTCATTGTGTTCCACTTGCTACTAATATTGGTTCAGCAGAAATTTTTGTAAAAGCTCTTAAACGACACAAAGAAGAATAAAAGTACAAGCCTTAACATTGTTTTGTTAAGGTTTGTATTTTTTTATAGTTACGAGTTATAAATATACTAAAGGTTTCATCAAGGTATCATAAAATGATATATATTAAAATATACATATATATGTATATAATTATTGATTAATATAGAAGTAAATATATTAAAAATTAGGAGGGCAGTTTCTATATGGGAAGTTATAATTCACAATATGAGGATTATTATAATTCTTTAAAAAAGAAAAGTAGAACTACATATTCACCTTACCATAAAAATAGTTTCAGCGGAAAAGAAAAGTCTAAGGGTAGTTATTGGGTTAGAAAAATTACTATAGATTTAATAGGGGTACTGATACTTTTTACTTTTGTTATAGGATGTAAACTAATAGCTACACCTAAAAGTGTAGCAGTGTATAATTATTCTAAAGTGATAATAAACAAAAGCTATGATTATAAAAGTCTTTTAAGTAAAGATAGAAGTGTACATTTAAAGAAGATTCAAGAAAGTATAATTAATACAATTGAGATTATTAAAAGTAAAGTTACTGGAAAAGATATGGTAAGAGATAAAATTATAAAAGAGTTTACATTACCTTTAACAGGAACTGAAACTTCAGCTTTTGGTTATAGGAAAGATCCGGTAAGCAAAGAAAATAAATTTCATGCGGGCGTGGACATAGATGCTAAAGAAAATACAGAGGTGAAAGCTGCTTATAATGGAACAATTAAGGAATGTGGTGAAGATGGGAAGCTAGGTAAGTACATTTTGATTGATCATGGAGATGGTATAGAGACTAAATATGGACACTTAAATAATATATTGGTAAAAAATGAAGATGCGGTTAAAAAAAGTCAGGTTATAGCCAAAAGTGGAAATACGGGCAAATCTACTGGACCGCATCTTCATTTTGAGCTTTTATACATGGGGGAAAATAAAGATCCGGGTCAATATTTTGATGCAATGAAAAATTAATGTGTAGGGGTAGTTTAGTGATTAGAGTAAGTAAGTATTTTATTCCTTATGTTATATTTTTAATTATTATAGGTTATAAGGGAAAGCTTATTTATGCTTTTTTTATTGTTATTGTTCATGAACTTGTTCATTATATGGTTGCTAAACATTATAATTTTTCTGGATTTGATATAGAACTAATCGCTGTTGGAGCTGTGCTAAAGTTTAAAGAATTAGATAATGCGTCTCCAAAGGAGGATTTAATTATATCTCTATCAGGGCCTATGGCTAATATAGTTTTAGGTATAATTTTTTATTTAGCAAATAACAAGGCACCTTGTATTGAATTTGAAATGTTATGTTATGGAAATATGGCTATAGGAATTTTTAATATGATACCTGCATTTCCATTAGATGGTGGAAGAGTATTAAGAGATATATTGTATTTTAAATTTTCCTATAAAAAAGCTAATAAAATAATGATAAATATAAGTGTTATTATTGGCGCTTTTCTTATGTTTTTTTATATACTGTTATTTTTAAAAGGTATAAGTAATTTTAACGTTGGTATTATAGGTTTATTTATAATAGTATCGTCATTAAAAGAAAAAGAAAGGATATCGTATATAATTATGGGAGATATTATAAAAAAGAAATATAGGTTTACACAAAAAGGATATATTGAAAATAAAAATGTGTCTATATATTATAAAAAGGATCTAATAAGTGTTATGGCTTTATTTGATAAAAATAAATATAATATATTTACTATCTTAGATGATAATATGAAAGTTGTGGATATAATTTATGAAGAGGACATTATAGATGGGCTTAAATTATATGGTAATATAAGTTTAGAGGAATTTATGAAAATTCATAGCTGAATATACAAATTTATATTTTCTTATGTTAGAATATAAAAATGTGATATACACAAGAGGAGGATTATTAATGAACAGAATTTCTGATGATATATTATTCAAGGTTGAAAAACCTGGCCGCTACATAGGTGGAGAACTTAACTCTTACAATAAGGACAAAAGCAAAATAGATATTAGATTTGCCTTTTGTTTTCCAGATGTGTATGAGGTTGGTATGTCTCATCTTGGAATGAGAATTCTATATTATATACTAAATGAGAGAGAAGACACGTTTTGTGAAAGAGTTTTTGCTCCATGGACAGATATGGAGAAACTAATGAGAGATAATAACATACCACTTTATGCATTAGAGAGTAAAGACCCTATAAAGGATTTTGATTTTATAGGATTTACCCTTCAATATGAAATGAGTTACACTAATATATTAAACATGATTGATTTAGCAGGAATTCCTATTAGAGCATCAGAAAGAGGGGAAGATGATCCTATCATCATGTGTGGAGGACCATGTGCGTATAACCCAGAACCTCTGTATGATATAGCAGATTTTTTTGCTATGGGTGAAGGGGAAGAACAGATGCATGATATTATGGATTTGTATAAAAAACATAAAGGTAAAGGAAAGAAAAAAGAGTTTTTAAGAGAGCTTTCACATATAGAAGGTATTTATGTACCATCTCTTTATACTGTAAATTATAAAGAAGACGGGACCCTTAAAGAATTCAAACCATTATATGATGATGTTCCTAAGACTGTTAAAAAACGAATAATAAAGGACTTCAATGAAGTAGCGTATCCCGATAAATTTATAGTACCATATATAGATATAGTACATGACAGAATAATGCTTGAAACTTTTAGAGGCTGTAGTAGAGGCTGTAGATTTTGCCAGGCCGGTATGATATATAGACCTATAAGAGAAAAGAGTACAGATAGATTATTAGAGTTAGCAGAGAAGCTTATAAAAAACACTGGTTATTCAGAGCTTTCTTTAGCATCCTTAAGTATATGTGATTATTCAGATATACAAAATTTAATCCACAGATTTATAGAAAAGCATGAAAAAGATAAAGTAGGAGTTTCCCTTCCATCTCTTAGAATAGACTCGTTTTTTGTAGATATGATAAATGAAATACAAAAAGTTAGAAAAACAGGTTTAACTTTTGCACCAGAAGCTGGTACTCAGAGGATGAGAGATGTTATAAATAAGGGGGTAACAGAACAAAATTTAATGGATTCTTCAAAAAGTGCTTTTGAATCTGGATGGTCTACTATTAAGTTATACTTTATGTTAGGACTTCCTTATGAAACTATAGAAGATGTTGTAGGTATTGCAGATGTATCACAGAAAGTGGTAGATCAATATTTTAGCGTACCAAAAGAAAAGAGAAAAAAAGGATTAAAGGTTACGGTAAGTACTGCTATATTTGTTCCTAAGCCATTTACTCCATTCCAATGGGTTCCACAAATAAAAATGGAGGATGTAAGGGAAGAAATAAAAGAGTTAAGATCTTCAATAAAAAGCAAAAATATTGTGTACAACTGGCATGAAACTCCTGTTAGCTATTTAGAAGCTATATTTGCAAGAGGAGACAGACGAGTTTGTGATGTGTTAGTTAAAGCATTCCAAAAAGGCGCTAAATTTGATGGATGGTCAGAATACTTCAATTTTGATATTTGGATGGAGGCTTTTGAAGAGTGCGGTATAGATGGAGATTTTTACGCTTACAGAGCGAGAGCATATGATGAAATTTTTCCATGGGACTTTGTAGATGTAGGAGTTAGTAAGAAATTTTTAATAAAAGAAAACGAAAAAGCAAAGAATGCAGAGGTAACACCTGATTGTAGACAGGGATGTACTAACTGTGGAGTAAATCACAACTTAGAAGGGAAGTGTTTTGACGGTGCGTTATTTAATAAAGTTAAGTAAGGAAAGTAATATAAAGTTTATAGGCCATTTAGATTTTATGAGAACCATTCAGAAAATGATTAGAAGATCAGGGCTTCCAATAGAGTATTCCAAAGGATTTAATCCTCATGTAAATATATCTTTAGCACAGCCTTTAGCAGTAGGCGTTTATTCATCTGGAGATTATATGGATATGATTTTAGAGGAAGAAGTAGATGAAAGTATAATAAAAGAAAAATTGAATGCAGTTGCACCTATGGGAATACAGGTTTTTGAAGCTACAAAAGTAAAAGAAGTTGAAAATAAAAAAGTATTTAAATCCATGGCAGCTATAGATGCTGCAAAATATGTTATAAAAATAAAATATAAAAATGCTGAATTATTAAATGAAGATGTTAAAAAATTAGTAGATTTACATGAGTGGAATACTATAAAGAAAAGTAAAAGTGGGCAAAGTGAAGTAGATATAAAATCTATGATTAAAGAGTTTGATTATAAAATATCAGAGAATAAATTAATTATAAATACTATGGTATCTTGTGGAAGCAGAGCAAACCTCTCTCCAGAACTTTTAGCAAAATATGTTCAGGAAAATACAAGGGAAGTGGATATGGAAGCTTTTGTAGATATAAAAAGAGAAGAAATGTATGCAGAAAGTGTAAAAAAATTAATACCACTTTATAAGTATGCAAAGACAGTTTAAGTACATTCAAAAAAATA
>CAZKOJ010000164.1:0-9424 GCA_964554365.1 uncultured Clostridium sp.
ATGAAAAATGCTCATATATAAATATGAATATAAGTTTGAAAGAACATTTTAATGGCCCTTTACCTAATAACCCTAATTAAAACCTATTAAGAAGACCTATTTTAATATTTTAGTATAAGCTATTAAGAAAACTAAAGTATCAAAATAGGTCTTCGCCCTATTTTGATACTTTAGTGCGTAAAATGAATATAAATCAATCTCATAATGATAAGAAAAACAAATAAT
This sequence comes from uncultured Clostridium sp., assembly GCA_964554365.1. Taxonomy (GTDB): domain Bacteria; phylum Bacillota; class Clostridia; order Clostridiales; family Clostridiaceae; genus Clostridium_AM. The sequence continues at coordinate 226 of CAZKOJ010000164.1, forward strand.
TATCATTGTGAAACTAAAACTAAATATCATTATGATAAAATTAATAAAAAAATAAGTGCTTTCAAGTAGTTGCATATTGGCATGAAAAATGCTAATATATAAATGTGAATATAAGTTTGAAAGAACATTTTAATGACCCTTTACCTAATAACCATAATTAAAACCTATTTAGAAGACCTATTTTAATATTTTAGTATAAGTTATTAAGAAAACTAAAGTATCAAAATAGGTCTTCGCCCTATTTAGCATGTGAATTGAATATAAATTCAATTTCATAATGATAAAAAATAAAAAAATAATATCATTGTGAAACTAAATAATATCAATATGAAAAAATACAACTTAATAATGTTGAAATTTAAGTGTTTGTGAATTGGCATGAAAAATGCTCATATATAAATATGAATATAAGTTTGAAAGAACATTTTAATGGTCCTTTACCTAATAAACCTAATAACCCTAATAAAAAGATGGAAGTACTTTAGTGTAGAAAATATCTACACTAAAGTACTTTTTTGGCTTGTTTTTAAAATTCCATACCAAAATGATAAAAAAAAGCAGTGTTTTATCATTTTGACAATGAATTTGTATCAAAATGATAAGAAAAAAATAAAAATGTCAAAAATGGCTATGAATTTCCATTGGCATGAAAACTGCGACATAAAAGTAAAATGGTTGACAAATTTAATAAAAACCAATGATAAACATTAGCGTTCATAGTGTAAAAAGCAATAATAACTATTAATGCGTAATGCGCAAAAAAATGCATTTTAAGGGGGTAGCATTATTATGAAAAAACTAACAAGTATTCTGTTAAGTATCTTATTTGTAACTTCAGCAATGTTTGCTGGATGTGGTAAATCTGAAGCAACAACTAAGAATAATGGAAATTCTAAAAGTGAAAAAACATTAGTTTATGGAGCAGAATTTGAAGATGAAAAATTAAATCCTGTATTAATAGCATCACATGCATTTGCAAGTGATTTAATTTTTAGAGGACTTATGAAATTTGACGAAAATAATATTCCAAAGCCAGAAATAGCGGAGTCCTGTAATATATCTGAGGATAAGCTAACTTATGGAATTAAAATGAAAAAAGGAGTGAAATTTCATGATGGTACAGAAGTCAAATCAGAGGATGTAGTTTTTACTATAAAAAGCGTACTAAATGATAAAGTAAATTCAGAATTAAAACCTGAGTTTGAAGAAGTTAAAGATGTACAAGCTTTAAGTGACTATGAAGTTAAAATTACATTAAAAAAGCCTTTCCCAGCACTATTAGATAAACTTACAATAGGACTAGTTCCAAAGCATTGCTTTGATGGAAAAGATATAAATACCTCAGAGTACAACCAAAAACCAATAGGAGCAGGACCTTTCAAAGTTGAAAAGTGGGAAAAGGGAAATAGTTTGACTTTAAAAAAATTTAAAGATTACTATGGAAAAACAGGTAATGTAGATAACTTTATATTTAAATTTATACCTGACCCTAATGTTAGAGCAATGCAGCTTCAGACTGGAGAGATTGATGTAGCTCCACTTGAACCAAGTCAAATTGCTAAAATAGAAAAAGAAAACAAAATTAATGTGTCGAAAGTACCTACTGCAGATTATAGAGGAATAATGTTTAACTTTAGAACAAAGCCAATGTTTAAAGATATAAACGTTAGAAAAGCTTTAAATTATGCTACAGATAAAAAGAGTATAGTAGATGGAATATTACTAGGATATGGTGAAGTAGCTTATTCGCCAATTCAATTAAATAAGTATAATTCCGCTGATGTAGAAAAGTATGAATATAATATTGACAAAGCAAATGCTCTTCTGGAAGCCGCAGGATGGAAGAAAGGCACAGATGGTATAAGAGAAAAAAATGGTGAAAAGCTTCAATTTAGTCTTTTCGCAAGGAATAATGATGAAGTTAGGGTTAAGATTGCAAACTATGTATCATCTCAGGGTAAAAAAGTTGGATTTGATATAAAAGTAGATGCTAGAGACCCTAAAGCAATGAAAATAAAAGATACAGAAGCATTTGTGACTGGATGGGGAAGTCCATTTGATGCAGATGATCATACTTATAAAATTTTTACTTCAAGTCAGGCAACTCAAGGAAGTGGATATAATTTTGGTTCTTACTCAAATCCTAAAGTTGACGAACTATTGGAAAAGGCAAGAACTGTTTCAGATGAAAATGAAAGAAAAAAATATTATGCAGAATTTCAAAAAGCAATTGCAGATGACCCTGCAATTAGCCTTGATGTTTACTTAACAGCTTTGTATGGTGTAAATAAAAAAATATCAGGATATAGCAATACGAGAGTTTTGGGGCATCACGGAGAAGGATTTTTATGGAATGCTGAGGAGTGGAAAGTACAATGATTTCTAGATTCGTAGTTAAAAGAGTATTTCAAGGAATGTTTGTAATATTTTTCTTAAGTATATTAAGTTTTGCTATTATTAATGCAGCGCCAGGTGATCCAGCTACAGCACTATATGGACCACTAGCAGATAGGCTTACCACAGAGGAGAGAGCTAGAATAAATCGAAATTATGGTGTAGACAGGCCAGTTGGTGAAAGATACATAAAATGGACCTCTAGCATGCTAAGAGGGGATTTGGGTGTTTCATACTTAGAAGGAAGAAAGGTTTCAACTGTATTAAAAGAAAGAATACCAAATACATTAACTTTATTTATAAGCTCCATAACTCTTATATTAATACTTTCATTGATTTTAGGACTAAAGGCAGGATTTAATGAAGGATCTTTATGGGATAAGTTTATAAGTGGAATAAGTGTGGTGTTTTATTCTATTCCATCATTTTGGTTAGCATTATTATTTATAATTATATTTTCAGTACAGCTTGGTCTTTTACCTTCTGCTGGAAACAAAAGTGCTAGTGGAGGGGGAGGCTTCATGGATGTTGCTAAACATCTTATAATGCCTGTTAGTGTAATGGTTATATCCCATGTGGGAGCTTATGCTAGATTTATTCAAGAAAAGGTTAAAGAAGAAAATAATAGTCATTATGTTGTTGCGGCAAGAGCCAATGGTATGAAAGAAAAAAAACTTATGAAAGGTATAGTGAAAAATGCTGTAGTGCCTTTTATAAATTACTTAGGAATAACTATACCAGGATTCTTTGGTGGTTCTGTAATAATTGAAACTGTATTTTCTTGGCCAGGGCTTGGAATGTTAAGTGTTAAAGCTGCTAATTCTAAGGATTACCCACTGCTTATGGGAACTATATTTATAACAGGAGTAATGGTAGTTTTAAGTATAATGATAACAGATATTTTAGAGCTTGTAGTTAATCCTTCTCTCAGAAAGCAGGTGGCTTGATGGGAAAAAAGGAATATATTATTTGGATGATTTTAATTTCCATAATTGCTATGGCCTCTATATTTGCACCAATTATAACTCCGCATAATCCTTATAATGTAGAATTATGCAATGTGCTTAAAAAGCCTAGTAGCATTAATATAATGGGAACCGATGCTATGGGAAGAGATATATTTTCAAGGCTAATATATGGTGGTAGAGTATCCCTAAGTGTTGGAGTATTCTCTGTAGTAATATCAACAATTATAGGAATTATATATGGAGGCATAAGTGGGTATTGTGGGGGGAAAATAGATAGTGCAATGATGAGATTATTGGACACCTTTTTAGCTATACCTACTTTAATAGTGATGCTTGCACTTCAAGCTATTATAAGAGGAGGCGTTATTAGCATAATTCTTGTAATAGGGTGTACATCATGGCTAGGTACTGCTAGAATAACAAGATCCCAGTTCGCAGAGCTTAGGGATAAAAATTTTGTTAAGGCTGCAATAGTTATGGGAACTCCAACTTGGAAAATATTAATAAGGCATTTACTTAAAAATAGTATGCCTGCTATTGTAGTTATAGCCACATTAAATTGCGCTCAATCTATATTTATGGAAGTATCTATGAGTTTTCTTGGAATAGGAGTTCCACAAGGGACACCATCCTGGGGAAACATGCTGAATAATGCACAAAGTGATATTTTGACAGGTGCTTGGTGGGTAGCAGTATTTCCAGGGGTTACTATAATAATTTCCATGTTATGTATTAACTTTATTGGAGAATATTTAAAGAAAAGGGTTACGTATGTATAAAAGTTAAGTACAACATCATTAAAATAAAAACAAATTTTTTATTATATTTAGGAGGTTACTTATGAAAAAGATAACGAGTATATTGATGAGTTTTTTATTAATTATTTCAACAGTATTTGTAGGGTGTGGTAGTAAATCACAGTCAACTACTAGTAAAGAAGATTCAAAAAAGAATACACTAGTATATGGTGCAGAGTTTGAAGATGAAAAACTAAATCCTATATTACTTGAATCACATTCTCTAACTAATGATTTAATTTTTAGAGGACTTATGAAATTTGACGAAAAAAATATAGCAAAACCAGAAATAGCTGAATCTTATAAAATATCAGATGATAAGCTTACTTATGAGTTTAAAATGAAAAAAGGAATAAAATTCCACGACGGCAAAGAAGTTAAAGCTGAAGACGTAGTTTTCACTTTAAAGAGTATATTAGATGAAAAAGTGAATTCAGAAATAAAACCAGAGTTTACTGAAATAAAAGATGTACAGGCTGTGAATGATAATGAAGTTAAGATAACATTAAAGAAACCTTTTCCACCACTATTAGATAGGCTTACTATAGGTATAGTGCCTAAGCACTGTTTGGAGGGAAAAGATATAAATAATGCGGAATTCAATCAAAAGCCAATAGGAGCAGGTCCTTTTAAATTTGAAAAATGGGAAAAGGGGAGCAACTTAACTTTAAGCAAATTTAAAGACTATTATGGAAAAACAGGAAATATAGATACTTTGGTAATTAAGTCCATAGCTGATTACAATGTTAGAGCAATGCAGCTTCAAACAGGTGAAATAGACTTAGCTTATCTTGAGCCAAGTCAAGTAGGAAAAATTGAAAAGCTTGATAAAATTAAAGTTTATAAAGTAGATACAGCTGATTATAGATGCATGATGTACAATATGAAAAAAGATATATTTAAAGATGTAAATTTAAGAAAAGCATTAAATTATTGCATAGATAGAAAAGGAATGGTTGACGGTATATTATTAGGATATGGTTCAGAAGCATATTCACCGCTTCAAATAAATAAATTCAATAATCCTGATGTGGAAAAATACGCATACAACATAGATAAAGCAGGTGAACTTTTAGATCAATCAGGATGGAAAAAAGGAGAAGATGGTATAAGAGTTAAGGATGGAAAAAAATTAACATTTACTATAACTGCTCCAAAAACTGATGAAGTTAGAGTTAAAGTGGCAGAATACTATGCAAGCCAATTTAAAAAGGTTGGTGCTGAAATAAAAGTAGATGCTCTTGATTGGAATGGAATAAAAATACCTGAGTGTGAGGCTTTTGTTCTTGGATGGGGAAGTCCATTTGATCCTGATGACCATACATTTAAGTTATTCCATTCTAGTGAAATTAATGGTGGGAGCAACTATGGTGGATACTCAAATGCAAAGATAGACGCAGCACTTGATAAAGCAAGAACTACATCTGATGAAAATGAAAGAAAAAAATATTATGAAGAATTCCAGAAAGAATTAGCAGAAGATCCAGCATTTGATTTTGGTGTTTATGTGAAAGCATTATATGGTGTAAACAAAAGAGTTTCAGGAGTTAAAGAAAAAATATTGGGACATCATGGTGCAGGGTTCTTGTGGAATGTAGAACAGTGGAATTTAAAATAAAAAAATAGCCAGATAGTTTTTTAGTAATGGAGAAATGGAGGTATGGAAAGAATTAAGAAAAAATACCATAAGTTCTCCATTACTCAATTAAATTGATGGAGGTGCTTTTTGGAAAATATTTTAGAAGTTAAAAACTTAAAGACTGTATTCAGAACAGAAGATGGATGTAAAGAGGTTGTAAAGGGAATAGATTTTGACATAGAGAAGGGGAAGATAACCTGTATTGTAGGCCAAAGTGGTAGTGGAAAAAGCATTACAGCTATGTCCATAATAAAAATGTTGCCTAAAAATGCTGTTATTGAGGATGGTACAGTAACATTTCAAGGACAAGATTTAATTAAAATGGAACCTAAAGATATAAGATGTATAAGAGGTAAAAAGATTTTTTCTATTTTCCAAAACCCTATGAACTGTTTTAATCCATCTTTAACCATGGGGAATCAAATCTATGATCTTTTATCTAGCAATATGGAAGTTAGTAAAAAAGAATTTCAGGTTGAATTCTGTAAAACTATGGAGAGCGTTAATTTGAAAAATCCTTCTACAATATTGAACCAATATCCTTTCCAGCTAAGTGGAGGTATGATTCAAAGAATGATGATAGCAGCAGCTATATTTATGGAACCGGATATAATAATAGCAGATGAACCTACTACAGCATTAGATGTTACTACACAGAAGGAAATATTAAAACAATTCAAGATTATACAAAAAAAATTTAATACTACAATACTTATGATAACTCATGATTTTGGAGTAGTAGCAGAGATAGCAGATGAGGTTTTGGTCATGAAAGATGGAAATATAGTAGAAAAAAGCAATGTATTTGAAATATTTAACAATCCAAAACATAATTATACAATATCTTTAATTAAGGCTACATTTGACAGAGAGGTATTAGAAGTATGTTGATAGAAGTGGGTAATGTATCGAAAGTATATAAAACAAAACTATCGTTAGTAAAGTCACATAGTCAAAGTATAAAAGCTATAGATAATGTTTCGTTTAATATAAACAATAATGAAATAGTAGGATTAGTAGGGGAAAGTGGCTGCGGTAAAAGCACTCTTTCTAGGTTAATAATGAGATTGGAAAAATGTACAGAAGGCAATATAAAATATAAGGGATCAGATATATGGGATTTTAAAGGACAAAGTTTAAAAGAATTCAGGAAAAATTGTCAGGTTATATTTCAGGATACATTAACATCTCTTAATCCTAATATGAGAATAGTAGATTCTCTTATGGAACCTTTAGATAATCATTTAGGTATATCTAAAGAAGAAAAAATAAAGAAAATAAAGGATATAATTTGTTTCGCTAATCTTAATGAAAGTATTTTATACAAATATCCATCCGATATAAGTGGAGGGGAAAGGCAGAGAGTTAATATATGCAGAGCACTCCTTTTGGAGCCTGAATTTTTGATTTGTGATGAAATTATATCTAGCTTAGATGTGTGTACTCAGGCTGATATATTAAATATGATAAAAAGATTAAATAGCATAAGTAGTATGGGAGTACTTTTTATATCACATGACATAAGTGCTGTAAAATATTTGTGTTCCAAAATCATGGTTATGTATAAAGGAAGCATAGTAGAAACTATAAATAATCAAAAAGAGTCATATAGGGCAAAACATGATTATACTAAATTACTTTTGTCATCAGTTCCTATTAATAATCCTAATAAAAGAAATGCCATATAATATAAAAAGATATAAGGCTACTGTTTTTATTTGTTAAAACAGTAGTCTTATTATTTGTCAAATTATCTGCTAAAAATATATGTTTATTAGATTATTTATAATTTAATATGAAAATTTCTAAAATATGAAATTAATATGAGAAAAAAATATATAATTATAGTATAATATACATAAGTCAAATTTTCATGTTTTACGGAATAATATAGTAATAAAGTGTTTCATAAAAGGAGTATATTCATTAGCCTATAAAAAATTTGGGAGGAATATAAATGAATTTAGAGTACATAAATCCATTTGTTAAAGCTAGTCAAGATGTGTTAATGCAAGCTGCTAATGAAAAAACAAATGTAGGAGAATTGATTTTACAGGATTCTTGTTTTAAGGGAAATAATGTTATTATAATTATAGGTGTAGCAGGAGATGCAAAGGGACAAGTCGTATTTAATTTAAGTCAACAATCAGCTTGTAATTTAGCATCACGTATGATGTGTGGAATGCCAGTATTAAAGTTAGATGAAATGGCTAAATCAGCTATAGGTGAACTAGCTAATATGATTTCGGGAAATGCGGCAACTATTTTTTTCTCTCAAAAAATAACGTTGGATATAACACCACCAATAGTAATGTGTGGAGATAATATTGAAATATCTACTACAAAGTTTAAATCAGTGTCTGTGCCTTTAGATATGGAAGATGGGAGTATGTTTCAAATAAATATTTCTTTATCTGAAAGTTAAACTAAAAATGTGAATATCTAATAAAAACAACCTTTAGTAAAGATAAAAATTTTATCTTTACTAAAGGTTGTTTTTATTACTATTTTAATATATTGAAAAATATGGTAAAATCATAATATATATTAAAATAATACATTTTTTAATTAAGGAGGTATTTGTTTTGATGTTTAATAAAAAATCACATTTTTTACTATGGATTATTTATTTTAGCATGCTTTTTTTATACTCCAAATTTAATTTGAAAATAGGGTTAATAGGTGCATATATTATTATGGCAGGAATAATATTTCAAATATTAAAGTGGGCAGTGCATATACCAAGTGAAACTAAAGATTGAAATTGTAAAACAAATATTAATTTTTTGTTAATGTGAAATTTCTATAAAATTAAAAAATCAAAAGTACATCTATTCAATAGTCAGAAGATTAAAATATATATAATGTTATAGTTATCAAAATAATGTGATGAAATTCAAAATGCATACTAATATTAAATTTTATAGAATTCAAACAAAATCTTAAGTATAATAGGACTTATAAACAAATTCAAAATTTTAATATTAGATTGAAAAATTTTAGTTTAATTAATTATAAGGAATTAAATTTTTAATATCAAATAATGAATATAAATAAATATGAATAAATATAAAAAATAAAATTTCATAATTAGTTAGAGTGCATATTAATAAATCAATTATTTATGTGCTTTTTTTTATTTATTTATCAAAAAAATAACTTCTAAAGGTTGAAATTGTTAATTATATATGTTACTATTATAGAAATATATTTTATACACGTACAAGTGTGCGTAGTAGGCGAACAGAAACGAGGGGATTTTATGAATAACAAATATTTAATAATTGACACAAGAATACTTCCAGAAGTTTTTACGAAAATTGTAAGATTGAAGGAGTTATTACGAACCGGCAAGGTAAAGGATATTTCTGAAGGGGTAAAAGAAGTTGGCATCAGTAGAA
>CAZKOJ010000165.1:0-9394 GCA_964554365.1 uncultured Clostridium sp.
ACTCGGATTTACTATGGAAGAAGCGAGAAAAGCATTATTTGAAGAAAAACAAACTTAAACAGGTTAATCAACTGAATTCGGTGAGGATTACTACTTTTGAATTTGTAACGCCGGATTTTAATTTTTCTTCTGCTTCTTTATAACCGTCTCCAAGAAGCATTTTATAATGAATCGGAACTGTGATTTTGGCGGCGATATGATTTGCGGCTTCGATCATTTCGTCGACATCCATTGTAAAATTTCCTCCCATCGGAAGCATCGCGATATCCAAGTTTAATTCCTTAAGTTTTTTCATCTCTTCAGTAAAATCAGTGTCTCCGGCATGATAAACTTTCTTTCCGTTTAGCTGGAAAATATATCCCAGCCAGTTATTTCGTCTTGGATGTTTTTCTTCCCGGCCTGGTCTGTGGTTATAAGCGGGGATTGTTGAGAATTTAAAACCTTTAATCTTCTATATATAATAACATCAATAAATAAGAGCATACTTAATTTCTTTTTCAATACAGCTCCTTCAATGGACATATTTATACGTATAAATTTCACTTCTCTCCGACCATATAAAGTAAGCATATGCCGATTAGGTAATATTTCATTGTCTATTATTTTAACAAGATCTTTTTTTAACATTTTAGTAGAAGGCGAAATCTCACCATTACTCACACCATTAAGCCTATATTTTACCGTAACATTATTCATATATCCTATTCTGACACCATTTCTCAAAAGCATCAACCAGGTAGGTAGATCCTCTGTAAGAACATATCTTTCATCAAAAAGATTATATTTATAAAAAAGATCTTTTCTCATGCACACCCCTACACCGCCAATTATATTAGATACTGCTAGTTTTCTATATAATTTATTCAGAGTAAGTTTTTTGATAAATTTCCTGTTACTGCTTTCAGGATATAAGTATTTTAACTGCTCAAGTTTTTCATCATATACAGCACAGGTTGAAGTTGTTATCATCAATCTATTAGTTTCTAAATACTGTACAAATTGAGTCAATACAGTACTATCATATAATTGATCATCTGCAGCAAGTAATTTTATATATTCCCCATTTGCATGTTTAAGAGCAGAGTTGATATTTTTTACAGTTCCTACATTTTTATCATTTTTACAAATAATTACACTTGTAATATTAGATTCTTTATGTTTATCTATATATTGTTCTATTTTGACTTTTGGAAAATTTTTAGAACAATCATCGCTTATTATAAGCTGTATATTAGCGTAGTTCTGTATAATAACTGAATGTATTGCCTGTTTAATATATTGGTTATTGTTATATGAAAGAATTATAACTGTTATAATCGGTTTTTTTTTCATATCTTTACCTTTCATACTATTATAGTTAATTATTTTAAATTTTTCTCCAAATTACCTTAGGTCAACTTTCATTCAAAACATTATTTATTAATTGTATTTTTCAAAATAGTAATCACATACATTATTAATATTCCCATATTTAATTTTTTCACCTTTTTCTAATATAATGCCCCTATTACATAATGCTCTGATTTGTTGGATTGAATGTGATACTATAACAATAGTTGTACCTTGTTTAATCATATTTTCAATTTTTTTATGACATTTCTCTTGGAATTTAAAATCTCCTACAGAAAGTATCTCATCTACAATTAAAATATCTGGAGTTAATGCTGTAGCTATAGCAAACCCTAATCTTGCATACATTCCAGAAGAGAAATTCTTCACTGGCACATCTAAAAAATCTTTTAATTCTGAAAAATCTACTATTTTATCAAAGCTCTTCTTAATAAATTTATCATCGTATCCTAATATAGCACCATTTAAAAATATATTATCTCTCGCTGTTAATTCAGGGTCAAATCCCGCTCCTAGCTCTATTAAAGGAGCTATGTTTCCTCCAATAGTGACCTTACCTTTAGTAGGTTTTAAAATTCCTGAAATAATTTTAAGGATTGTACTCTTACCCGCACCATTTAAACCTAAAATCCCAAAAATATCTCCCCTATTAATTTCAAAACTAATATCTTTTAAAGCCCAAAATTCCTTATAAGTTATTTCATTTTTTGTCTTTTTAATTATAAATTCTTTTAGATTAGTTATTTTTTGATTTGATGTTTTAAAACACATTGAAACATTTCTAGCCGTAATTATAGGTTCCATATTTAGATATCACTCCTTAAGTACTTATATATTAACTACAAATTTATCCTGTGACTTATAAAAGATATATAATCCAATAACAAACATACTAATACTTGATAACAAACAAATTAAATTTAATTGTAACGTAGGAACTTTTCCATATAGTATCGTTTGCCTAAAATAATCTACAAAATAATATATAGGATTATATATTATAAATACCATATACTTTTTAGGAATAATACTAATAGGATAAAATATAGGAGTTAAATACATCCAGATTGTTAAAATTACAGAATAAATGTGTTCCAAGTCTCTAAAGAATACTCCTAATGAGCACAACATTAATCCAAATCCCATACTAAATATAGCAATATAGATAAGCACAATAGGAGCCAACATTGCTGCATATGTTAATTTAACTCCTGTAAAAATACATACTAAGAATATTGCTATCATAGATATACCCATATTAACAAAAGAAAATAAAACTTTTGACATAGGAAATATATATTTAGGTATATAAACCTTTTTAATCAATTGTCCATCTCTAAATATGGATGACATAGCTAAATTTGTTGATTCTGAAAAAAAATTAAAAATGACTTGTCCGCATATTAAATATACTGGAAAGTTATCAACATTAAATCTAAATATGTTTTGAAAAACGATTGTTAATACGATCATTGTTAACAATGGATTTAATAAACTCCATGCTATACCCAATAATGAATTCTTATATTTTACTTTTAAGTCCTTTACCGTTAATTTCAATATTAAATTTCTGTATTTTAAGAAGTTTGATATATAATCTCTAAATTTAATCATTCTGATGTTTCCTCTTAACATTATTATTTTTTAAAAACACTTTTAATGCATCTTCCCAATATCTCATTTCATCACCTACAGTACATCTTAACATCATGTTATCTAGTGAAGAATAAGATGGTCTTTTAGCAACTCTTTTCAGTTTATCTGATTTTATAGGATTAACTGTGCAATCTATATTGGCGTATTCTACTATCCTAGAAGCAAAATCATACCAGCTGCATTCTCCTGTACCTGTGCAATGATAAATTCCATACTCTTCTGTAATAGCTAGCTTTAAAATATGATAAGCTAAATCCTCTGCATTTGTAGGATTTCCTCTTTGGTCGTCTACCACCTGAAGCTCACCTTTTTCTTTAGCTGCTTTCATTATTGTCTTTACAAAGTTCTTGCCATTATACCCATATAGCCATGCAGTTCTCACTATGAAATATCTGCTGCAAAAACTTTTTATATATTCTTCTCCCATAAGTTTAGTTTTTCCATAAACACTAATAGGATAAGGAATATCATACTCCTTATAAGGCTTATTTCCATCACCTATGAAAACATAGTCTGTAGATATATGTATAAGTTTAGCTTTTATTTCCTCACAAACTATAGCTAAATTTCTAGATCCTGTGGAGTTAACTTTAAAGGCTAATTCACTATTTTCTTCACAGCCATCAACGTTTGTATATGCTGCTGAATTTATAACTATATCCGGTTTAAATTTCCTTAAAAAACTTCTCACAGAATTAATGCATGTTATATCTAATTTTTCTACACCTAAAGCCACAATCTCAGCTTTTTCATACGCAGAACTTATATGTCCAAGTTCTGAAGTGCCACTTTCTAATATATTATAAATTTGACTTCCAAGCTGACCATTTCCACCTGTAATCAAAATTTTCATTGTTTTAATCCTCTCTATTATCTTTAGTAGCTGCAGCTTCCTGCCGTGCAACATATGAATCACTTAATATATTATCTAAATTTATATCCTTAGCCAAACTATTAGCATAAGCTAATGATTCGAAGGTTCCAGCATCTGTCCACCAATTCTCTAAAATATTATAAGTTAGAGAACTATCTTTTATATACCAATTATTAACATCTGTAATTTCTAATTCTCCTCTTCCTGATGGCTTTAAAGTTTTTACTATGTCAAATACTCTATTATCATACATATATATACCAGTAACACAGTAATTACTTTTTGGATTTTTAGGCTTTTCTTCTATTCCTACTATGTTGTCTCCTTTAATCTCTGCAACACCATATCTTTCTGGATCTTTAACTTCCTGTATAAGTATTTTTGCACCTTTTTCTTGATTCTTAAAATTTTCTACAAAAGCTCCTATATTATCTGAAAAAATGTTGTCTCCAAGTATAACTACACATTTATCATTTCCAACAAATTCTCTGCATAATCCAAGTGCCTGTGCTATTCCACCTGGTCTGTCCTGAATTTTATATGTAAATCTTACACCATAATCATATCCACTACCTAAAAGGTTAACCACTGATCCCATATGTTCTTTACCACTTATAACCATAATATCGTTGATATTTGCTTGTTTCATTTTAGCTATAATGTGATCAATCATAGGATATTTCCCTACTGGTAATAAGTGTTTATTTGTTACTTTTGTTAATGGGAAAAGACGTGAACCTGTTCCACCTGCTAGTATTATACCCTTCATAATATAATTCTCCTTCAAGCTTGATATGTACCTAAAATCTTATATTTTTACAACTAACATTATATCATGTTTACATTTTTATTTAAACTTAGAAAAAGTGTAATAATCTTATAAGTTTAGCTCATTACACTTTTAAAAACATATGCACCCAATAATTTTTATTCTTAGTTCAAATCTCAATTTTTACCTTCTTTAACACTTATAAAAATTTTTTTAACTTACAATTAATGCTTATTCCTATACCAAATAATACCCAAAATACAGGTGCTACAGAAACCACACTATCATTAAAGAATCCAGCTCCTAGATATCCACAAACAGCTGTAAATATACTTAGCCCAACTATGGAATAAAAATCCTTAAAATCACTTTTAAAATATACTTTAAAACTATCTATAATATACATAACAAACATAGTTAAAAATGCTATTAATCCAAGTATACCTATATTTAATGCATTTTCTAAATACAAGTTGTGTACTTTATCTACAAGCATAGACGGTGTATCATAGGCTAATATTTTTCCTATAAAATCATCTTGTGGAAATTTAGCTGCAAAGGTATCCGGACCGTATCCTAATACAAAACTATGCTTTAATAGAGGAGTACTCCTAGACCATATATATGATCTTGCAGAACCTAATTTTTCTTTTCCTTCAAAGCCCCACTTATCTACTTTTTCAATATCTAGTTCCCCTCTTCTTTCATCATCAAACTTAAATTTATTGTCATGCACTAATAATGGAATTGTAACATCATTTATTTTTAATTGTATGTTATTTTTTTTGTTACTGTCAGAATAATCCTTTAGGTTTAAGCTAATTTCTTTGTATTTATCACTTTGTAAAGTTACTTGTCCATTTTCTTGATTTACACTAGAACCTATTACATTATTCTTATCATCTTTAAAGTTTAATCTATTATTTTCACTTATTATTGTTAAATTATTTTTGCTAGTTTCTACTTTTAATGTGTTATTTTCTGAATATATGTCCTTTATGTAATATGCATTGCTTTTTCCTAAACTTCCTGCATCTTTAAATAATGACACTACTCTGTTACCCAGCATTCCTTTAGAATATACATTAAAACCTACAAGAGCTACCACTGCTATAGCTATAGCTGCTATGAAATACTTATAATTTTGCATAATAAATCTTCTTATAAATACAATCAACACAACTAATGAAACTATTCCTCCAATTATGCCTGCACGAGAGTGACATAGTATTAAATTTAAAAACATTAAAAATGAAACTGCTGCCATTCCCACTTTACAAAACTTATTTTTTATAAATAAGCACATAGTCAGTGTTAATGGGAACATCATCGCCATATAACTTCCCACATAATTATAGTGGTACAGCGTAGAGTAAATTATTTTTGCTCCAAATTGAAATTTAAGTTTAGATGATTGTTCTCTGTATTCCGAAGGTAAAAGCATTTTTTTTATAGAATCTGTTTTAAATAAATCATAATTGAAGTATTGTCCAAGCCCTATAATTCCTATAATTACTGCTGAACCTAATAATGCAATTAGTACTGCTTTAATCTTATTTTCATCCTTAACCATATTTATGGTAATGAAAAGTATGAGCATATATGCAATTATTATTATCATGCCTTCATATCTTTCTACAAAACCAAACAATGAAATTTCCTTATACTGAGAAAATACAGCAGACAAAATTACCAATAATGAATATATCCCCATAGGTATGTAAATTTTCATTTTATCTATAATCGTATCCTTTTTTATCACTCTTATTGCAAAAACACATAAAAGTGCCCCAACTCCTATTAATAACCATAAACATTTATAGTATGAAAAAAAATCAAAGGATTTATTGGCTCCATTCCAGTACTTAAAATAGTCTCCTGTTAACTCCTTTAACTTTCCATGTACAATTAAAGGAATAATTGAAACTATAAACATTAACGGTATAGAAGAATACCATTGATTTTTTTCTTCTTCTAAATCTTTATACAAGTCATTTCTCATATTTTTCTCCTCCAAATCTTAATTATGACAGTTACATATATAATATTAGTTTATTTTACAATTATTTTCAACAAAAAAACTGATGAAATTAATCTCATCAGTTTTTTTCAATATGTATTTTGATATGCTTATTTATTTTTTCACCTAATGATTTGACTTAGGTTTATTTCTGAAGTTTTGATATGAATTTCTTCTTTTATTTTCCGCTGGTTTGAAGAAATTTGAGAGGGATAACCCCGAAGGTTATCTCTCTTTAATAAAATAATCTATAGAAGGATAACATAGTTATCCTTCTATATAAAATCATGTTACTTATTTGAAACTTTTACATCAACATAACCAACTTGGTTATCTTCATGAACTCTTTGTACACCAATTCTTATATATCCAGTTGGATCAGTTACAGATTTTGAATTAACAGTAAATGAACCTCCTGATATTGCTGTAACACTGCTTACATCTCCGCTCTTAACTGCTACCTTAATTCTACCTAAAGTAATATCATTAGTATAGTTATAGTAAACATCTTTATCATTTATATCTTGACTTCCAGTATTGTTTTTAGAAGCATCTGCTTTCATAAACACAGTACCATCTTGAGCTATTCTAACCTTACCATCACCTTGTCCAGTACTTATATTTATCTTAGAAACATCTATTACATCTTTCAATTGGATTGCACCAAATGTAGTTGATAATCCAGTATTGAAGCTAGTGCTTGAAATTATAGGAGTTGTATCCTTAACATTTAAGTTAATTGTAGAACTATAGTTACCGAATTTTGCTGCTATAGTTATAGTTCCTACATCATTTTTAACACTATTGTTTAATAAATCATATTTAGCAGTAGTCTTGTAATCAGTTTGAGAAGCAGAAGGAATTGCTACTACAAAGTTTCCATCACTATCTGGTGTTATAATTACACTACTACCTCCAGCAAGGATTGTCTTATCGCTGTCAGTTGTTGCAGTTATTGAGTCAGATGCAGTTAGGTCTCCTGCTTTTACTTTTCCTAAATAAGTATTGTTTACACCATACTTATTCAAGCTAAGTTTAACATATTGATCTCCATTATCGTCTGCTGACTTTGGATCTAAATCTAAATTTAAATCTTTAGAATCACTATCATCTGTAGTTGCTTCAATTGTAATACGACCAATTGCTGTATCTGCTACAACTGTTATAGGTAAAGTTGCCATTACTCCATTTTTGTTATAAATCTTTAAGCTTCCAGTACCAGCAATATTTTGAGCTGCAACTTGTAATGTTGCTTTTCCATCACCAAGATCATCACTTCCAGTAGTAATAATACTTCCCTTTGCTACAATGTCACTACCGTCTTTTACATCTCCAGTTACTTGGAATTGCTTATCAGCAGTTGCTACGTCAGTACCATTAGTACTAGTAGGTACTGCTTCTATAGCATCTCCTAATTGATCTTTAAACTGTAAAGTATAAGTGTTCACTGCACCTTTACCAAGATTAATTGAAGAACTATCAGTTGTTACACTTGTTACTTTTCTTGAAGTATCACTACTTACAGTAAAACTATAATCTTTAGATGAACTTCCTGATTTAACAGTTAATGTGAATGTTCCAGGGTTTACAGTATTAATTTCTCCTGTAGTTTCATCAACTGTAGCTACAAATGGATCTGATGTATAGAATTTTTTATTTGTTATTGTTACATCTGAAGCATTACTAATATTTCCTTTAACTTTAGTAACTATTGCTTTGTCACCTTTAATGAACTTGCCACTAGTTATTTTAGTTGTTGCATTATCAACAGTCGTACCTTGTTTAATAGTTATATCGCCTAATGAATTAGCTGTTGCATCTCCATTTATTACATTTACTGTTTCATAGCCAGTTACAGCTACAACTTGATCATTTCTCTTTACTGTAACTGAATATTTGAATTCTTTGTTCTGATCACTTCCAAGGAATGTCTGTAATCTATCTTTATCTAATATTCCATCTTTACTTTTAATATTACTTGTATCAGATCCTCCAAAAACATTTATATTTGTGTTAATTGCTGTAAATTCAATGCTATATCCAGCATTAACAACCTCTTGTGCTGTTACTTTTTGTCCACCATTAATAGTGAATTGTAAAGTTTCATCTGTAGCTTTTGAGTTTACATATTGATCTTTAACAACTTCAACGGTGTTTATTGTTCCTTTGAATGTTGGGTCAACTGGCTTACTTCCTTTTATAGCGTTAAGAGTTGTGTCTGAAACAACACCAGTTCCACCAACAACAGTTATCTGAGTTTTATCTGTAGCATTAGCTTTAACGTAAGCTATAGCTGTATTTGTTTGGTTTGCTCCTTCAGTATCAACTAATACTAATGGTGCTCCTGTTTTTCCAGCTGCTGCTGAAGCAACTAAAGCATCTGCATAGCCTTCTCCTGTTGCATTAGCAACAAACATTTTGTCCATTTTAACTGTATCTTTGAATGCTTCTAACACTTTCATGTTAGTATCAAATCTATCATTTCCTCCATCTACTCTCTTAACAGCGTTAACTGCATTGTAGATAGAATCGCTTATAACATTTTTAGTTCCAACTACTGTAACTTTTGAGTTATTCTTCTTAGCAAAGTCAATAACTGGTTTCATGTAGTCAGCATTATTCATTCCTAGTAAAAGTATTGTTCCTTTAGCAGCTGCTATTGGAGCTACTGATAAAGCGTCTGAGAAGCCTTCTCCGCCAACCTTGATACATTCATCCGCTTTAA
>CAZKOJ010000166.1:0-9345 GCA_964554365.1 uncultured Clostridium sp.
TCTACACAATATATTTAAGCTTCTGTCCACTCTAAATTTTGCTTTGAATATGCTTTTTACTTTTACATATATAACTCCTTTTCTTTAAATCCTAGGGCTGATAAGCCCGCATGCCGTTAGGCAGGGAAAACTTAATTGCTTAGATTATATAGAAATCTAAGTGTTATGTCTACGTTTAATCAATCACTATAGTATTCAGTAAAATATCTGTTTTTTAAAGCTAAGAATGAATCTATTATTTCAGAACTTTTACCCCTAAAAAAGAGTTTGAGTTGATAGCTCTTTGAATCATAAGCATTTTTTATAAATGAACAAAAAGTGCTACGCACTAAACACTAATTTTAGGAACAGAATTTGAAAATATAAAGATATAATGAAATTTAAAGCCTACGGCATGAGGACTTATTGGGTCTTTTTATATGAAACTCCTACTCATTCTTCGCAAGAGTGCTCACAGAGTAAGCGACCATATCAAAATGATAGATTTTGTATGTCTGCTTAACCGATTCACACCAAATTAAAAATTTGGGTTCTCTGCTTATGTGAATTTTAACTGTATGGAAGCTGAGATATATTGAGAAGAAACATTTGAGCAAATTTTTAGAAGTTCTTTGCTTTACGTTTCAAAAATGCCGTAATTTGTGCCATGGAAGGCACAAGCTCCTCCCGCAACAAGGAAGTTGCATAGGAGGAGGTAGGCATTTTTGAATAAGTAAAGCATTAGAACTTCTAAATGAAGCGGCTAGTTTCTGAACAATATATAACAGCTGCAATACAGTTAAAATTCACTGTACTTACGCTTATATTACTTATTTTCTAGATTTTTTATTAAAGTATAGGTTCTCATGTTAGATTTTAGTTTAGCCATAAATATATCCTCTTGAATAGGCTTTGTTATATAGTCATTTGCACCAGCGGTAAGCATACTTGCTAAAGTTTTAGTATTAGTTAAAGATGAGGTTACAATAATGGAAGCATCTATGTTATCTCTTCTAAGTCTTAAAATAACGTTTTTACCGTATTCCTTTTCAAGTACAATATCTATAAGATATAGGTCATAGCTTTTATTACTTTCCATTAGTGCCTTACCAGATGGATAGAAATCTACATTAGTTACGTTATATTTAGCTAAAATATCCTTGATTAGAAAAGAATCAAAGTCACTATCATCTACGGAAGCTATTTTAGCTTGTCTTAAATTATTTAAAAGTTCATCATCTTTAATTACATATTGTATATGTTTAAGCAACTCATCAGTAAGATTAGTTTTTGTTATATAGTCAGAAATTCCTAGATTTAGAACTCTTTTTTTAGTTTCTTCTACTTCGCTTCCTGTTACAACAAACACAGGAATGTCTTTACTGCTGTGGCTAGTGTTAATATTTTTCATAAAATCTTCAATACTAAGATCTTTTATCAATAGAGAGGTTATTATAAAATCTATTTTCTGACTAGAATTTTTTAAAGTGGTATAAGCTTCCTCGGCAGTATCTACAGAGATACAGTTAAAACCATTTTGAAGCAAAATATTTCTTACTACTTTTTTTATAAAAACGCTCTGCTCAAGGTGAAGTATAGTATACATAATTCCCACATCCTATCTTTAGTATTCCCTAAATTAATCTATACAAGAATTATATACCAATATTAAAAACTGTGATATAGTTTTAAATTGATAATCCAGGATAATTTTTTTTGCCAATGTATAAAAAACTTCACTGTAGTTTTTTAGATGTTGTATAATAGAGTATATTGATATAGAATTATATCAATAATATAATGAATAAAATCTAAAGTGGGTGATTTTTATGGCTAAAACTAAGTCAACAAATAAAACTCTTGCTGAAAATAGAAAAGCAAGACATGATTATTTTATAGAAGAATGTATGGAGGCTGGCATAGAGTTAGTAGGAACAGAGGTTAAATCAATAAGAAGTGGAAAGGCTAACTTAAAAGATAGTTATGCAGAAATTAAAAATGGAGAAATTTTTGTTTGTAATATGCATGTAAGCCCCTATGAAATGGGAAACATATATAATAAAGATCCTCTTAGAGAAAGAAGACTTCTTATTCATAAAAGTGAAATATTAAGATTGATAGCTTTTACAGCTCAACAGGGGTATACTATAATTCCATTGGCCTTATACCTTAAAAATGGAAAAGTAAAAGTGAATTTAGCAGTAGCAAAGGGTAAGAAAAATTATGATAAGAGAGATGCTATGCTAGAAAAAGCAGCAAAGAGAGATATAGATAGACAGATGAAGGAAAAATCAAAGTATTAGTTTAAGTTGAGTTATAATCTGGAGTTAATAATAATTTTCTATATGGGTATAATATACGAAGAACTAGAGTTTTAAATGTCTATAATTAATAATTATGAATAATTTTCTTTCATTGGATTATAGAAAATGAACAGATAAAAATTACTATTGATTAATAATAAGATTTGGTGTAATATAATAATTACTAATAAACAATATACAAAAACATGGCAGCCTAAATACTAGAAATAGAATTTAGCGCCATAATATATAAGGTTTGCGTAACAACATGCAAGCATGAAGATTAAAATAATATAAATTATTTTAACTTTCAATTGCCCATGGCAAATTGTCAATTGACAATTACTAACATGGGGGCGTACTTGGTTTCGACGGGGGTATGTTGTATTTGAGAAGCGAGTCGAGGGAACCTATGGGCCCGCGTTAAAAAACTATAGGAAAAATTTAAACGCAAACGATAATTTACAACTAGCAGCTTAGTCTGCTACGTCCTACCTTTGAGTCCCGCGGCTTAGGATAGGGCGTCGACAGCGGGGAAACGAGCCTATGTAAGCTTTGCCATAGGAACGGAATTTATGAAGCTACTGAAACTGGAAGCCTGTCCTTGGGCGTCTGGTAGAGGGAATTTTAAAATAAGGACTGCACTCGGAGATGCTCAGGTATTGCGGCTTTCGGACAGGGGTTCGACACCCCTCGCCTCCACCATTGAAACCCTCGACAGAAATGTCGAGGGTTTTTCCCGTTTGTAAGGAAGTTTAGGATTACATAGGATGAACCGTACCATAAATGACGTAGACTTTTACTAAAATTGGGTTAAACATTATTAATTAACCGTATTTATTACATTACAGTACGAGTTTGTTTAAAGAATCATATATAACCTAAAAAGGGTTATCTTAAATGCGATGAATAATAAATTGTTGATAATACTCGTTTAAATATGCATAATAGGATATATATGTACAAGGGATGGTGTTTAGAAAGTGAATTTATCGGATATATTTAAAAAATTTGAAGAACATTATAAAGATGTTAGGCAAATAGATTCTAAATGGTATGAAGAAAATTGTGGAGTATTTGCGAAGTGTAAGAAAGCTAATACTATAGGGAAAAATGGGACAAGAACTGAAGAGTGGTATAGGGCAAGAATGATATGGTCATTAGTAGAATTGGGATATCCACCAGAAAATATATGTGTTGAATTTTCTATACCTAAAGGAAGCGATGGAGCTAAAAGTTTAAATCCAGATGTAATTATATTTAAAAACGAAAATTGGAAACCTATTTATGATGCATGGGATAAGGAAAGTTCAGTTCCGAATGAATTGAGAAAATTAATGCTTATTATAATGGAAGCTAAAGTTGATGATAGTAAAGTTTTATCGGCGGTAACTAAGCAACTTTCTGAGGCAATGAATAGCTATATAGGAGAAGAGCTGTATGGAGTTTATTTTGATAATAAAGAAGAACCAATAGTATTTGTTAAAGAATTAACTCATCCTATTAGAAGATACTACAATAATAAAATAATAGATGGTGAAGATTTAGAAAAATTAAACTTAAATAATAGAGATGATTTGAGCACATTACCTAACTTTTCTCAGTTTATAAATAGAACGAAAATTATGGATGATGTTAGCAAATTAAATCTTGATACAAATCAACCGATTACAGAGGAAAACTTTGCTGATATTTTAAAAGAAATAAATAGGCTACAAGATAGATTAAATGTTTCACATATACAAGATTTAATAGTTGAATTTATAACATTAAAGGTAGCGGATGAAAAAGAGGTAAGTAGAGGGGAAAAGGAATTTTTAGAATTCTATATAACCCCTGAAGAAAAAGACGCTAATGGAAATGGAAATCAAGGTTTTAGAGATAGAATTTATAATTTATATGAAAGAGGAAAAACAGCATATCACACAATTTTAACTAATCCAGAATTTTATTATGATAAATATAAGGTTAATGACAAAGAGATGTTAAGACCACATATAGGTGATGATGAAAAGTTTCTTATTAAAATAATAGAAAAAATTCAAAAGAAGACAATATTAAATGATACTAATACTAATTATAATCAAATAATATTTAATAATTTTGGTAGTAATATAGATAAAGCAAAAGAAAAGCAATTTTTTACACCATTACACATTGTAGATGCTATAGTTAGAATGATAAATCCAAGTTCAAATGAGGAAATTTGTGACCCCTGTGCTGGAATATGTGACTTTTTGGCAGTTTCATATAAACACATTCAAAAGAAACATGGTTTTTTAGGTGATGCTAATAGATTATATGGATTTGATAAAGATTCAAAAATATTAAAGTTAGCATTGTTGAATTTAGTACTTAATGGAGACGGAAATGCAAATATAAAAACTATGGATTCTATAGTAAATAAGTTATGTTTAGATTCAACTATAACAAATACATTTAGTATTAATAATTATGAGCCATACAATTGGATGCATTTAAATGATAATAATAAAAATATGAAGAAATTTGATATAATTATGACCAATCCTCCATTTGGTAGGGGTAGAGATTTAAAAACAGGTAAAAATAATGAATGGGATGTACCTAGAGAAACCATAGAATTATATGAAACTTGGAAGATATCGAAAGAACCATTAACCATAGATATGGGAATAATATTTTTAGAAAATGCGTACAAACTTCTAAGAGATGGAGGTAGAATGGCGATAGTATTATCTAATTCCATAGCAGGAATAGCACAATGGGCTAAGGTAAGAGAATGGTTTATAAGTAAGATGAGAATTGTAGGAATTTTTGATTTGCCTCAAGATACATTTGGAGAAACAGGTGTAGCAACGACTGTTATAATAGCGTATAAACCTAAAAGTAATGAAAGAAATATTTTAAATACAAATTATGAAGTGTTTATTAAAAGTATAAAAAACATAGGATATGAAGTGAAAACTACTGATAGGATAGTTGTTATGAAGCCAATTTTCGAAGTAAATACAGCAACATTTGAAAGAATAAAAGATAAAAACGGTAATGATAAAAGACTAACGGATTTACCACAATTAGTTAATGAGTTTAATGATTGGTTAGAAAAAAACAAACACATATATAAATATTTATATTCTGCATTTAATGTTAATAACTATAGAAGATGGGAGGAGTAATTTATGAGTCTCCCAAAAGCTTCATATATAGGGTTAGATGATATAAAAAAAAATATATTCTCATTAGCGGCTGTTTCTTATGGGAAACAATCTATTGAAAATGATAGAATAATTAAATTGAAAAAATTATTAATGGAAACAATTAAAGGAGCTGAACCAGGTAGTGATAAGTATGTAAAGAGTTCTGATTATACTTTCATAAGAATAAGTGATGTAAATGATTATGATTATACATTTGATTTATCTGATAAAGTTCAGAATGTAGCAAAGCAAAATAGCTTTTTTCCTGAGGTTGTAAATGGCGATGTTCTCTATCAAACGGCTAGTAACGTAGGAAATGTTTGTATATATATTGGTGAAAAACCATCCTATTATAATAGTCATTTGATTAAATTAGATTTTAAAAGAAATAGAGAATATATATTTGCCTTTTTGAAATCATCTATTGCAAAAAAACAATTAAAAATTGCAGGCTCGATAAAAGGAATAGATAATTTTAGGAAGGAATATTTAGAGGAATTAAATATAATATTTCCGTCAACAGATAATAATGAAAGTCCAGAAAAAGTAATAACTTATGTAGAAGAATTGGTGAAAAATTTATTGGATAAAGAAAAATGCATTAAGGAAAAGAATAATAATATTGATAATATAATTATTAATGAAATTAATTCTAATAACAAATGTACAAGATATGTATCTAAATTACCTACAATATATGAAATAATGAAGGAAGGAAGATTGGATACATCTATATATACGGATGAATATAAAGAAATTATTCACAAAATAGATGATTATAAAAAAGGAGTTTATTTCCTTGGTAAAGAAAATGTATTTCCAGGATATACGCCAAAAGACCATATATATATGGATGAAAAAGATGATAATAACTATCTTTGGATAACTCCAAAGAATTTAGAAAAGAGAAGATTATTATTTAAGACATACATAGGAACCAAGAAAAAGACAAGAGTTATCAAAAATGATATCATATTTTCTGGTATAAGATATTTAGGAAATTGTATATTTATAGATTCAGATGAAGAAAAAGTTTATGCAAATCAAAATACACTTATAGTTAGATATTCTGATGATGTGATTGAACAGTTGTTTTTGCTATGTTATTTTAGTAGTAGCATAGGCAGAAATTTAAAAATGTTAAGAAGAGTAATGGGTACAGTTCCTATACTTTATACAGATGAATTTATAAAGATTCCAATAGCAAATTTTGATTATAAACTTAAAGAGGACATATCAAAATTATACTATAATGATGTTTTAAAAGATTGCAAATATAGCTTAGATAATTATTTAAATAAAGAGAAATTAAGAAATCAACAATTGGGAATACATCAGTTAAATTATGAGATATCAGTCATAAAAGAGAGATTAGAAGAAATAATGATTCAAATAGCTAATAATGAAGAAGTAAGTATAATTTTATAGACCTAGATAAAAGAGATGTTTTTATAACATCTTTTTTATTTTGTAGAATATTACATTAGTAAATAGTTCATTATATTATTGAATGAGGTGAAATATTATGAGTGGAGTGGAAAGAGATATTAATATAGAATACACTAAGATAAGCAATAAAGTTTGGGAAAGTAAAAAGAAGGAATATAATGAAAAAATAATAACAATAAAGTTGGGATATGATGAACAGGGAAGAGTTATTGATGATACGCCAATAAATATATATAACACAGTAAAGATGGATAATTATGATGAACTAGAATATTTAAAGGTATTAACGAATTACATAATAAATAAATATTTAATATCATTTGATAATATAAAGAAGCTTTGTAGCGGATGTGGATATTACAATAATAAAATTTTTATTATAAATATAAAAGATTTTATTATGGAATTAGTACTAGTACCAGATAAACTTTGGATTAGTTATATAAATATTTATAAGTATATATTATAGTAATGAATCTCCTATCTATAAGAAAATATAGATAGGAGAATTTTTGTTTAATGAATACCACCGGTTATACGGGTGGTTCTAAAAAGCTTTTAGCTATGAGTAGAAAAAATAAAACCTCCTTTGTTAAAATGGAAGTAGGTTTGCCGACCACAACCAAGCAAAGGAGGTATATCCAATATGGATAATAGTAGTTTAGCACATAGCAAATGGAATTGTAAATATCATATAGTATTTGCCCCAAAGTATAGAAGACAAATAATATATGGAAAAATAAAAGTGGATATTGGTAAAATTATTAGGAAGCTTTGCGAATATAAAGGTGTAGAGATAATAGAAGCAAATGCATGTAAAGATCATATACATATGCTTGTAAGTATACCACCAAAATTGAGTGTAGCTACATTTATGGGATATTTAAAGGGAAAAAGTTCACTGATGATATTTGATAGACATGCAAGTTTGAAGTATAAATATGGTAATAGACAATTTTGGTGCAAAGGATATTATGTAGATACAGTTGGAAGAAATAAAAAAGCAATAGAAGCATATATAAGAAATCAATTGCAGGAAGATATAGCATATGATCAGATAAGTATGAAAGAGTACATTGACCCGTTTACGGGTGAGCAAGTAAACAAAGGCAAAAAATAAAGCCCCTTTTAGGGGCAGACTGTGAAAAATATACGGATGGCAAACCTTTCAACGTGTCTTAAGACACAGACAGTAACATGCCCTTATAGGGATAGAGCAAATCACCCGTTTTACGGGTGGTCCTGATTCATAAAATGATAATGTTTTTGAGAGATATGGGTTATTCCAGAAATATAGTGTACATGAGGTACTCCGGTTGGGGATAGCGAAGTTTCTCCACGATAGTTATGCCTATGGTTATCGTTGATAGATGTTCTGGACTAGAATAATGGTAGATCACTCTAAGTTTATAGTTAAAACAGAAAAATTAAGAGATTTTAAGCGAACATAAAGAGATACTGGAAAGAAATAAAAAAATAAGTAAATATCAGTAGGAGTTAATAAAATCCACACAAATCTATGTATGTTAAAGCCTTTGTATTTTGCAGAGGCTTTTGTAGTACCTATACTCATTTCTCTATAAAAGTAAATTCCATAAGCTATTAGAAATAAAAAACCTAATCAAGGCTGCAACAAATGAGAGTATTACCGCTGTTATTACATCTACAGAGAATGCAAAAATAAATAATTTAATGAATCCATGTATTTGTCCCTTGGATTTTACAAAACTTAAGGTTTCTTAAGAAATTCTTATAAGTGTTGTAAAGTCTACCTTCTATAATGAAATTATGATATTAGAAGGGGAGTAGATAATATGAAAAATGGATTCAAAAAGATTTTAGCACTTATTATGATAATTTGTGGATTTTGGTACATTATAGAATACGTAGGTCTAGGATTAGGAGGTATAAAGGATAAAGATAAGTTAGTACATGGAAATAATATTAATACAAGCACAGAATTAGTATTAGTAAATAGAGAATATAGTTTAAATAAAGATTATAAACCAGAAGCGTTAACTATACCAAATATATTATTTGCAGATGGAGCGAACCAGGAAGAAAAGCAGGTAGCAGGAATTATTATAAAACCGTTAGAAAAATTGGTAAATACAGCTAAAGAGGAAGGGATAATATTACTTGGTAACTCAGGTTATAGATCATATAAATCACAAAAGAATACTTATAGCAATAGGATGAAATCAGAAGGAAAGGAACGTGCAGATGCATATGTAGCTAAATCGGGGTTTAGTGAACACCAAACAGGACTATGTATTGATATTACTAATCAAGATAAATATTTTGTAAAAGGAACAAAAGAAGCAGATTGGCTTGCAAAAAATTGCTATAGATTTGGTTTTATTATAAGATATCCTTATGGAAAGAAAAGTATAACAGGTATAGAATATGAACCTTGGCATATTAGATATGTTGGG
>CAZKOJ010000167.1:0-9185 GCA_964554365.1 uncultured Clostridium sp.
GATCCCATCCAGCCATCTGCTAATGCACATCTCATAGATAGTTTAATCATACTTTCAGCATCTGCCATACATCCTATGTGAGTTGAATGCATAATTGAAACAACTTCTCTGTCAAATCCTCTAGGAATTATTCCTAAATTTTTCCAAATTTCTTTTCTCTTTGGTGGGACTGTTGGTGGCAAATTGATTTCTCCCATTTGTCTACCAAAATCGTTTAATCCAGCTTGAGCAATATCATGAGCTATGTCATAGATATCTCTTCCTTCTGTTTCTACTCCAAATCTTGAAGCTACTGACATTAATTTTTTTTCATCTTTTACTTTTATATCTCCGTCTGGTTTTGTATGATATAACTCAAGAGCTATACTTCTACCATGATCTGAGTGAGCTGCTGCGCCACCTGCAACCATTCTTGCAAAGTTTCTTGATACAATAACACCTGCGTCAGCACCACAAATACCTCTTTCTGCACCTTTACCTGGAACTGGACTTACTCTACAAGGTCCCATACCGCAGTTTCTACAACAAACACCAGCAGCACCAAAGCCACAAGCTGTCTTTAAGATATCTTTTCTGTCCCAAGCTGTTTCCATGCCTTCTTTTTTAGCTTTGTCCAACATCTCTAATGTAGTCTGATCAATTGAAAGTATTTTTTCATCCATTTTAATAAATTCCCTCCTTGCAGAATTAACTCCTTAATATTTAACAGAATTAATTCCTTTTATTACCTAAAACCCTATTATTTTTTTATTTAGAAAATAATTGTATATTACTAAGTACAATTATAATCCTTTTCATTTAAAAAGAAAAGATGTATATTAAAAAATGTTAAAAAATAAACATTTACTTTCATAAAAACCTTAATCCTATATTCTCTTTTACACAATTATTACATTTAATCCAATTATTCTTTTAAAATCAACATATATTTTTTTGGCAATTACTTAATTAATTTCAAGGTATTTATAATTATTGTTATAAATATTTGACAGGATGAAACATGTACATTCAATACATACTTGCAAAAGATTTTTAAGAAAATAATATTTTGAAGGATTTTTCTTTACCCCTCTAGTCATTATAATATCACAACTCACATATAAATTGCAAAAGATTTTTTTATTATTTTTTTCCTTAAAAAAATGAATAAATTGGATATCTTAAAACTCATATTAAAAATTTTTCTTTATAATATTTATAATATTATGAATACTCTTTTTTTATGCATTTTAATATTTTAAAATTTATTTTTCCCCCGTTCAATTGTTAAATTTTTAATTATCATTGATTTAAACTTAAATGTTTTAAGAATTTTTAATATTTACATAATAGGTATTTATCTTTTATAGCTATACATAAGCTTTTGAATGATTTATTAAATTCGACTTTTTTTTTATCATTACTGGATTTGTAAAAAATTGCGTTAAAAATTATATTTTTTTTAATATTGACTTCTGTTTGCATTGTTATTATAGGTAATTTTTTCAATAAAATTGCTAATCTTATTTAAAATAATTTACCTATTTATCACCTTATTTGAATCCTAAAAAAAAATTCATCATTACATAATAAATTATATAATATGGATATTATATTTTTATTTATAAAAAAAACTGTAAAGATTTAACTTTACAGTTTTAAAATACAAATATTTGGCAGGGGTAGTAGGATTCGAACCTACAGCCAATGGTTTTGGAGACCACTACTCTACCGTTGAGCCATACCCCTAAGACATGGTTTATTATACAATATATTTTTAAAAATTACAAGCTTTTTTTAAAATATTATTATATATACTTCTGTGCTACGCCTTGCTATTTATTTAATGCTTCTGCGTCATAGAATTTTTTTAGAGTTTCTGTATTATATTTAATAATGTTTTCATAATCGCTCTCTCCATTATATATCTTTATATTTATAACTTTTATATTATATTTCTTTATTATTTCTTCATTGTCTTTTAATACTGACTCATTATTGTATAAAAATACTAAATTCTTTAAATTCTTTAGCTTTGGCTCTAAATCTGATTTTCCATTAACATCTTTATTTGAGTATAATACTTTTAAATCATTATACTTTATAAAATAATTCATTTCGTCCTCTGCCACTATAAAATTATAGTCTGATAGTTTATTTATAACCATTTTTAAATCTTTTTGATAAATTTCAAGTTTTTTTAATATTTCAGAGAAATTTTTTTGATATATATCTCTATTTTTAGGATCCTTATCTTGTATTGAATTTTTAATGTTCATTAATGCTATTATATAATTATCCATATTCATTAAATAATAAGGGTTATCTTTTAATACTACATTTTTATATTTTACTTCTTTATTGTAGGCTAAAAGCTTTACACCCCTTGAAACATTAATTACTCCCACTTTATTCTTATTTAGCTTATCTATAAAATTATTGATCCAAGGTTCAAAGCCTGCCCCCATATAAATTAACAAATCTTTTTTTGCTATATTATTTAAACTATCTTCAGTGAATTCAAAGTTTATTTCTGTATCTCGGTTTTTAAACATATACTCTACATTGTGTCTATCCTTAGATATACTTTTTATCATATTATATAACAATTTATCTGTAGTAATAATACTTAACTCTAAGTCTTTTTTCATTTCCATCTTATCTATAGTACTTTCGGTGCTTAACGGTTTATTATCTATTCTATACTTGCATCCATTTAAAATTAGTGCAAAAAAAAACAATAATATGATAATTTTATTCTTCAAAATATTCACCCCATAATTTAATCCCACTTTTTTATAAGACCATATATAATTATATTTTACATAATGTAATTTAACAATGCAAACATTTATAACTTTTTACATTTTATTTATGTTAAAATTAACTAAAGACTATTATAAATTTCAGTGAGGTTATGTATGGAAATAAATATCAACAAAATAGTACGGGCTATGTCTATAGCCCTGGATTTATCTCAAATTAGTTCAAGTTCTGATATATCAGTTATAGAAAGTATAACAAATATTGATTATGCAAACCATAAGTTTATGCATCATTCTCACAGGACAACATATATGGCTTTAGAAATAGCTCAATATTTAAACTTAAATGAAGAAAGTAAAAAGCAACTGTATACTGCTTCACTTTTACATGATATTGGTGCAACTAATTACCTCTTGCAAAGTCATTCATCAAATTCATTTATAAAAGAACATTGTGAAATCGGTGCAAATATAACTAAGTACTTTCCAGTTTTTCACAAAATTTCTAATACAATATTAAACCATCATGAAAATTTTGATGGTAGTGGGGCCATGGGTTTAAAAGGCTGTAGTATTCCTATTGAAAGTCAAATTATAAGAATTTGTGATTTAACCGAAATATTATATGATGAAACTATACCCGCTTTTAAGCAAAAAAATAATATTACATCTTGGATAAAAAGTAATTCAGGAAAAATATTTTCTGATAAGTTAGTAAATGCCTTTTTACAGGTTTGTTCTAAAGATTTTTTTTGGTTTAATGTTGAAAATATAGATTTTATGGATCTTATTTTAGATAGTATATACCCTAAAACAGATATTTTTATAGATTTAAGCCAATTTGAATCTATTGCATATATTTTTTCAAATATAATAGATAATAAAAGTAAATTTACAGCTACTCATTCTAGACAAATTGGTGAATTAGCTTACACAGTATCAAAATTTATTGGATATTCTAATGATAAGTGTATTAAAATGAAAATTGCTGGTTTATTGCATGATATAGGAAAGCTAGCTATACCCACAAACATATTAGATAAAAATAGTTCTTTATCAAGTGAAGAGTTTAGTATTATTAAATCTCATGTATATTACACTAAAATAATATTAGACAAAATAGGCTGCATAGCAGATATAAGTGATTGGGCATCCAATCATCACGAAAAACTTAATGGTAAAGGATATCCTAGAGGTCTTTATGCTGAACAATTATCTGAAGAATCTCGAATTATGGGGGTTTGTGACATTTACCAAGCTCTTACGGAAGACAGACCATACAGAAAAGGACTTGATAACAAAGAAGCTTTTTCTATAATGGACAATATGGTTTATGAAAATTTTATTTGCCAAAAATCATTACAACATTTGAAAGATGCTTTAGCTTTTACTAATAGAAATTCAATATAATTTATGGACCCTTTTCTTTTTGTATTGTTTTAGATAAAATATCATATGAGGTGAATTATAATGGAATTTATTGTAGATAGTGTAGAATCAACTATAAAACTTGGTAATAGTCTAGGTACTATTGTAAAACCTGGTGACATAATATGTATTAATGGAGACCTTGGTACTGGCAAAACTCATTTTACTAAAGGTGTGGCAAAAGGACTTAAAATAGCAGACCATATAACCAGCCCAACCTTTACTATTGTAAATGAGTATAAAGGTCGATTAAAGCTATATCACTTTGATGTTTATAGAGTTAATGACCCTGATGAAATAGAAGCTATAGGTTTTGATGAATATATTTTTAGTGATGCTGTAAGTATTATAGAATGGTCAAACTACATAGAAGAGTTAATCCCTAAAGAACATATATCTATAGAAATTAAAAAAGTACCTGAATTGGGTACAGATTTCAGAAAAATTATACTACAATGTTTCGGCGACAGATATGATTATATAAAGGAGTTACGATAGACTATGAAAATTTTAAGTTTGGATTCAGCTACTGAATCAGCTACTTGCGCTGTACTAGAAGATAACAAGTTACTTGGCGAGATAACCTTTAATTACAAAAAACAACATTCTATTCTACTTATGACTATTATAGATAATTTACTCAACAACTTAAAAATAGACATAAATTCTTTAGATGGATTTGTAGTTTCAAAAGGACCTGGTTCGTTCACAGGCCTTAGAATAGGTGTCTCCACTATAAAAGGTCTAAGTCAAGGTACTGGGAAACCTTTTGTAGGTGTTTCTTCATTAGATGCTCTTGCTTACAACTTAGCATATACTTCTGGAATTATATGCCCCATCCTTGATGCATTAAGGGGAAATGTTTACACCGCACTATACACATTTGTAGAAGATAACCTACAACGTATAAGCGATTATATGGTTATTTCTGTTGATGATTTAATTTCAATGATAAATGAAAAAAATAAGCCCGTTTCCTTTATAGGAGATGCTATTTATAATTTTAAAGAAAAATTGTGTGCTAATATAGAAAATATTCACTTTGCTCCTGCACATCTTAATGTAGTAAAAGCATCTTCTTTAGGTGAACTAGGTTTAAAACTTTTGAATTCAGGAACTTATGACGATATATATAGTTTTTCTCCTTTTTACCTTAGAAAATCCCAAGCAGAAAGGGAATATGAAAAGAAAATGGAGTCTTTATTAAATGAGTAATATTGAAATACTTCCTTTGAAATATGAACACATTGACAGTGTACTCACAATAGATAACTTGAGTTTCCCTACTCCTTGGAGCAGAGAGTCATTTGAAAAGGAAATTGAAAACAATAAATTTGCAAGATATGTAATAACTAAAAAAGATAATATTATAATAGGTTACGCTGGTATGTGGGTAATTCTAGATGAGGCACATATAACTAATATAGCAGTTCATCCTGAATATAGAGGAATAGGTTCTGGAAATCTTTTATTGGAAGGTTTGATAGATATATGTAAGATTGAGTGTGTAACTAGCATGACTTTAGAGGTGCGAAAATCTAACTTATTAGCTCAAAATCTTTATAAAAAATATGGATTTATAGAAGAAGGCGTGCGAAAACAATATTATGGTGACAATAAAGAGGATGCCATACTAATGTGGAAACATAACATTCATTAACAATTAACAATGGACAATTAATGTACGTTTTTCAACTAGTTGAGAAAAGCTTGCATAATTATCCATTGTAAATTAGTCATTGTTAATTTTTAAAATTAACAATCAGTTTTTTATTTTATCATAATTCTATTGTAATTTTTCTTTCCTCTTTTTACAATCATACTTCCATCATTAAAACTCTGTTCTGTTATCATCATATTAGGATCTGTTATTTTTTCATCATTTACTGTAAGCCCGCCTTGTTGTATAAGTCTTTTAACTTCACTCTTAGATGATACTATTTTTGTGTTTACAAGTAGTTCTACTATACTACATCCTAAATCGCCTTTTCCAATTTCTTCTGTTGGTAAGTTACCCATATCTTTTCCACCGGCAAATAAAGCTTCTGCTGCAATTTTTGCATTTTGTGCTTCTTCTTCACCGTGTATAATCTTGGTAACTTCATAAGCAAGTACCTTTTTAGCTTCATTTATTTCTGCTCCTGGAAGTGCAGCAAGCCTTGTCACTTCATCCATAGGCACGAAAGTTAAAAGTGATAAACACTTCTTCACATCAGCATCTGCTACATTTCTCCAATACTGATAGAACTCATATGGAGATGTTTTTTTCTTATCTAACCATATTGCCCCACCTTCAGTTTTACCCATCTTT
Organism: uncultured Clostridium sp.; assembly: GCA_964554365.1. GTDB lineage: Bacteria > Bacillota > Clostridia > Clostridiales > Clostridiaceae > Clostridium_AM. Next base: position 6,484 of record CAZKOJ010000167.1, read on the forward strand.
TTACCTTCACTAGTAGTTAGAAGTGTAAATGTCATTCCAAATGCTGGTTTGCTTTCTTTTCTTCTTATTAAGTCTACTCCTGCTAGTATATTAGACCATTGGTCATCTCCACCCATTTCAAGTTTACAATTATATTTTCTATTAAGTTCAAGAAAATCATATCCTTGCATCAACATATAGTTAAATTCAAGAAAAGACAATCCTTTTTCAAGTCTTTGTTTAAAACATTCTGCTGTAAGCATTCTATTTACTGAAAAATGCATTCCTATTTCTCTTAAAAATTCTATATAATTAAGCTTAAATAACCAATCCGCATTATTTACCATTATAGCTTTTTCATCATTAAAATCTATAAGCGCTGAGAACTGGACCTTGAAGCAGTTCGCATTATGCTGTATTTGTTCTTTTGACAGCATTTTTCTCATATCAGTTTTACCTGTTGGATCTCCAACCATAGCTGTACCACCACCAAGCAATGCTATAGGTCTATGTCCTTCTTTCTGCATATGTGACATAACCATCATTTGCACAAAGTGACCAACATGAAGGCTATCTGCAGTTGGATCAAAGCCTATATAAAAGGTTACTTTTTCCTTATCCAACAATTCTCTTATCTCTTCTTCATGAGTAACTTGTTTTATGTATCCACGTTCCATTAAGGTATCGTAAGCATTAGCCAACCTGAACCCCTACCCTTCGTATATTTTAGTACTATCATTCTTTACTATAATTTATAGTATATATTCAAAATATTTTTTTATCAATATTTTGAGTACATATAGTATACTTTTTATATTAAAATTAATTATATGACTAATTTTTCATCGAAAGAATGTATCTTATGTAAAGTTGCTTTAGGCCTATAGTTTTATATAATAAAATTATTTAAGGCTGGATTAACTCTCCAGCCTCTTATGTTAATATAAACTTATTTTCTACTTAATGTCTCCCCCTAAGCTACATATTTTTTTATAAACTCAGGCATGTCTTTATCACCATTTATATTGATATAAAAATGTACTTGATTTTCATTAGCCAACTTTTCTATTAAATAAAATAAATGTGCTGCCTCCTGAAGATTTTCTTCTACAATGTTAAACAATCCATCAATAAAGATTGTATCGATATCGTAGTCTTCTGAAAGTATGCCGCACAAAAAGCCATAGAAACTTTCCTGTTTTTTTAAGTGAAATTCATTAGTAGCAATAAACCTTATTCTTCTATCTAGCTCCAATAGTGGTCTTCTGTCATCATCAATATAGACAATATTACCCTTACTTGTTACAATTTTTTCATTAGCAAGGTTAATTAATGCTTTTGTTTTTCCAGATCCTCTTTTGTTACAAAATACATGAACCATGTTTACCACCCCTTACTTTAATATTTAGGTGCTATCCTTATAAGTAAATTATATAATATTCAGAATATTTTTTCAACGTTTTATTGAATAAATCTAGAAAATATTTCTAAATGATTTATATACCATTTATCATAAATCTTCTTTAATTATTTTATTTGAATTTTTTCACACCAGGATATATAACTTTGAACTCCCCATCTTTGGTGAAATTTATAAAGTTAACTCTTCCCTTATTTTTAAAAGCCTTCTGCATTCTGTTAAATCCTGTCCCATTCTTTATAAATCTACCTTTTTTATCTAATGCAATTATTTTTTCATATATCCACATATTTCTCTTAGTATAACTAATAGAATTTTGATTTTTTCCTTGTACTATAACTCCAGGGCTAATTACAGCTACACTATTAGTATCTATTATTATTTCTATTTCTTTATAGTACATGGTATAGTCTCTATATAAAACAGCATTTTTTACTCCTTCATCTACAGCATCTACAGGATAACGCTTCGGTAATATTTCCCTCAAAATTTCCTCACTCTTATCCAATATGGTAAGCAAATCACCTTGAATTATTATTATTTCATCAGAATTTTTACCAGTTTTGTTAATTATCTTTATCATATTATGTGGTATGTACACATTGTTTATTTTAGAAAAAATTAAAAGACCTCCTAATGTTGCCATACATTTTCCAGAATCTTTATCCATATATACGATAGAAGCATTTTCCATAAGTTCTGTCCTATTTTCATCATTTACATTTATGCCTTGAGAAAAAAAATATCTATCTACAAGTTCTTTATCTATACAGTTTATATTGCTATGGGGTATTGGACATACTTCTACATTTAAATTTAAGTTCTCTTGAAGTGCAGATGCTATTTCTTGTTTTCTCATAGTATCATTAGTAGATCCTCTTCTTATATAAAAAGCTCCATTATCTCTCATTTGATAAGGCTTTTGAGGCCCATCATATATATTTATGACTGCCACCTTTTTATTTTCATATTCTATAAACTCTAAAGATACAGGTATCGGCGGTTCTATTCTTGAGCTTATAATTTGTTGTATTTTTTCTTCAGTAAAATCAATATTCTCTAATCCTAATATATTCTTAGTTTTATCCTCTACTCCTATTATTAGGTATCCTCTTCCCCCTCTTGAATTTGCTATAGCACATACGTCTTTAGCTAACTCCTTTCTACCACTATCAGTATCAATTTCTATACATTGTTTGAAGTCTAATTTAGGTCCCTCTGATTTTTTAAGCAGGTTTAAAAACTTTTTTTTATCCATAATTAATAACCTCAAATTCATTATATAAATATTTATATTCAAAAA
>CAZKOJ010000168.1:0-9157 GCA_964554365.1 uncultured Clostridium sp.
TATTGAAATAGTTACAGGATTACTTGAAAAAATTCACTTGGCTATGGATAGGGTCGTTATAAGTTGAAACTTAACATGAGATGTATTTAAATGTGCTTTCATTTATCCAATTATTTTTAAGGGATAATTCGCTCCTGTCATCTAAAAAGCCATATAACACTTTAGCTCCTAAAGCTATTTTTTTATATCTATCATTTAAATAAAATAGTATATAAGAAGTTACGAGCTTCTTAGGTTTTGTGAGGTCCGTATTAATCAAAAGTTTGCCGACAGCTGATTAATACGGATATTGTTTTTTGACTATTTATTTTAAAACGATTAAATTTCTTTTTAAGTTATTTAAATTTTATAACATGTTTTATATTTTGTAAGGAATAACGTGGATAAGCTGGTTTTTGTATGAAAGTTATCCGCATTCTTCGATATAATATAAATAAAGAAGCCGTTGAGGTTTTGTTAATTAATGTATTTAGGTATCATAAAAATGCACTAACTCGTCAAAGGGTGCATTTTTATTTTTTTGAGCTTTTATCTTCTGCAGTTATAGATATCTCATTTTCAGCTAACTTACTGATTGAAGATTTATCTTTGATTGTTAGCTTATCTTTAAAATATGTACCTATTAATACTATAGCTGTTAAGCCTAGTATCACTCATACTGTCACCCCTCTATTATATCCTATTCCCCAACGGCTTTCTTACTGTTAGAGGATAAATTCTGGAGGATGATGACCTAAAAACACCTTATTCTCTTGAATAAATTATAAAATAAGTTTACTATCTTTTATAATATTTTTCCCTGAGTTCTCCTTGCTCTTTTTTTCTTTCTTCTACATCCTGTCTTAAGTATATCCCCTTTTTAATAGCTATAAGCTTACCTTGTGCATTTAAGTTGGATAAACGTTGCTTAGATATTCCCAAGTACTCTAAAACCTCTGCTGATTCCATTACACTATCTTTTATTAATTTTATAAGTTCTTCCCGATCCATAATCAAACAATCCTTTCTAAAACCTCAAATGATTCAATTAACTCATATCCAAATTACATGTTTGAACATGAGCTTTGAATATTCTTTTGTTTTTAAAATCCAACTCTTTAAATCTTTTTAGTACCGTTAATTTACACATTTTGTTTTAATTGGTTGTATCTATTTTGGTTGTCACTCCAGTAAATAGAGGTTATTATTAACCCCGCGATAACACCTATTGCCAAATACCCAAACTCTTCCCCCCTTTGTTCTCTATACAATAGAATAACTTTACCAATCATGTCTACCATAATAGTTTCAACAATAACATTCTTAATAGTATACTTTAAGATACCTTTTTCTTGTGTCTTTCTCCAAGAATTAATGAAATTTCCATCATCCTCATAAAATATCTTTGAAATTTTACTTGGCTTTATTATATTTTTCCAAATAAGACATTTGAATGTTAGCCTTGTAACTGCAAATGTTAGATTTGTAACTACAATTACCAAAAGAACAATACCACATATATTCACTATTCATCTCCCCCTTTATAGTTTTAGAGTTTATTCAGAAACCCTTAGGCATCCATTTATCGTGATTTTTTATTATTCCATCCACCCAATGTCGAATATATATTATGACAAAACAATATATAACATATGGAGGTATCCTTTATGATTCAATTAAAAAATCAAATTCATCTTTGTGACATTTATGGAGAAGTCGAAGACTGCTTTAAAGAAGATAATCCTAAATTCATTAAGCTTTTTGAGGAATATATCGATTTAAAAGTATTAATTCCTCGAACCTTTTTTTATGATTACTATTTTTCAACTGGTCACTCAAGAGATTATTCTCTTGATTCAATGCTAATCTCATTAATTATTCAAAAATAATTGGTTTATTTGAAACAAAAACCTTTTTAAATATTTTAATTCTCTCTAAGGAATTAAGAACTTTTTGTGATTTTTTAAAAATTCCTCATGAATCTCAATTTTCTAGATTTAAAACTGATTTTATTGCTCAAATTTAGGAATTTTTAATCATTTAGTTGATATAACTGAACCTATTTGTCAACAATTAAATTCTAAACTAGCAGAAATTACAACTGCTTATACTACTGGAATTAAGGCTTATGTTAAAGAAAAAACCAATATATATTAATTTATGTTAGAGGTTTAATACCAAGTTACGGAATACATAGTTTGTCCTGTTGCTGGTCTATAATATTCTGTAACATATAAGGCTTGAGTTCCTCCTCTATAGTAAGCTTGATTAACTGTATTAGCAGCATTTTGAACTAGAGACCAGTAATTATCGCTGAACGTAGTTGTACCACTAATAGAGAGACTTATTGCCGTACCTCCAACTATACCAGCAAGAACACTTGCAGCACTATAGAGATTCTTTCCCCTATTATAGCCAGAACCAGTTACAACATCATTATATAAATAATTTAACGTACTTATATCATCATGTGAGAAATTTGTGTACCACGAGCCCCTCTTTGTCCAAGCAGCACTGTCACTTGGTCCACCACTTATTCTTTGTTGAATATCGGTTGGTGTTGAAATAGGTTTTGCTACATCATCACCTTTAGCGGAAACATTGCTAAAGGTTGTACCGGATAAAAGTAATGTCAATGTTAAGGCTAATATTGTTTTTTTTATTTTTTTAGGTAGCATATTATTATTTCATATTGCTGTAATAATATGATAATTATAACTTTTAAACAAAAATACTCTAATTTTGTTAAAGTTTCGTTTGCTTTTGTGACCTATATGGTAACACATAGAAAAAAACCTACAGCAATTATCGAGGTGATATATAAAACCGCAATAAAACGTAAATTAAACCCAGTTGCTTTATATGTGTTTATCAAAAAAAGATACTGAGAACAATCATTAAAATTATTTTATCTATTGAAAGTTTTTTGTTTTTATATTCACTCGTTTTACACTATATTTCTTTAACTTTGTATAAAAAATATCAACTTATTTACATTATATCAAATATTTAAAAATACGGAAATGATGTTAAATTATTTCCATTACTTCGTCAAAGGCTTTGAATATGGTTCTAAAAATGTTAGTTTGTGGCATTATGTTCCTTAGTGTGGGTTTTGTCGAAAATGTTGGAGATACCCTATATTTAATAAGTAATATCGTGAATGTAAAATAAAGGAGATTTATGTTTAATATAGAATTATGTGATTAGTGTATTAGTATTACTTTTGCAATTATGGAATTTATGGAGGTGATAATTTTGAGCAATCCTAAAAAACTTAATTTAAATTATGATGAATTATATAAAATTGTATTAGCAATAAATGAAAATACTTTATCTAATAAATCAAGGAGTAAGGAAAATAAAATTAGTACTGGTAACTTTTTGAGACAAAAGTTCAATATAAATCGTAAAGATTTTTCATTTACTATAAAAGCAGAGAAAACAGGAATCAAATATAATGCTACTACATTTATGTATGATATATCTGATACTTATAAAAGCAATGTAAAAACAGTAGAAATTGCCGAGCCTATAAAGAGAATAGAACCGCATGAAATAGAGGACAATGCAGGTTCTAATTGCAAAAATAATGCTTATGCAATATCAGATAATGCAAAAATATTTACAGAGGAAACTATTTTAAATAAAAATGATTGCAAAAATAATACTTTAGTAACCGATAGCTTTAAAGATTTTGAACCAATGCTTTTGGAAATGATGAATTTGTATAAGCAGCATAAAGCTAAACTTATATTGCATTTAAATCATATAGAGCTACAAGGAGATGTTAAAACTCACTCTATAAAATGCTATGAACCTATTTTCTTAGAGTTTACTAATGTGTGTGATAGTTACCATGGTTTGAACCTTAACATAGGATGTATTTAAATAGTTGTTTTTCAAGTCTATTTAGTTTATTTTGTACAGTTGAACTTTAACATAAGATGTATTTAAATTCAGTTTGTGCATTGAATAGTCTGATTTAGTATTATTCATATTAATATAATTTTGGAGAACTGAATTATAGGTTAAGATAATATTCTAGGAAAAAGGCAATCGGATAAACATTAAATTTTACCAACCGCAACACAAAATAAAGTACCTCTAAGGCCTTGAAATATAAGCCTCGAAGGTGCTTTTTTAGTTCGATTTTAAGAAATGAAAAAACGGCTGGTAAAATTTTAAGAAAACCCTTTATTTCCAATGGGTTAAGGGTTATAATGAAAATAGAGAATGGCTATTTTACAGTAGTTGAACCTTAACATGGGATGTATTTAAATATCTGTGGTTTTAAGTAATTAGTTGCTGCTGCCATGTTGAACCTTAACATGGGATGTATTTAAATAATGCCTTTGAGAGCTGGGATTTACATTCCTTATATGTTGAACCTTAACATGGGATGTATTTAAATAGTGGTGAAAGGCGGCGAAAAACGGGGAGATATTCTGTTGAACCTTAACATGGGCTGTATTTAAATTGATGAACTTGGAATATCTCAATCAACTATTGGGAGTTGAACCTTAACATGGGATGTAAAAAAATATAAAACCAATAGGCAATAAATTTGGAATAGAAGTCAAAGAAGCTGAATTATCACAGTTCATGGAATATATTGAAATAGTTACAGGATTACTTGAAAAAATTCACTTGGCTATGGATAGGGTCGTTATAAGTTGAAACTTAACATGAGATGTATTTAAATGTGCTTTCATTTATCCAATTATTTTTAAGGGATAATTCGCTCCTGTCATCTAAAAAGCCATATAACACTTTAGCTCCTAAAGCTATTTTTTTATATCTATCATTTAAATAAAATAGTATATAAGAAGTTACGAGCTTCTTAGGTTTTGTGAGGTCCGTATTAATCAAAAGTTTGCCGACAGCTGATTAATACGGATATTGTTTTTTGACTATTTATTTTAAAACGATTAAATTTCTTTTTAAGTTATTTAAATTTTATAACATGTTTTATATTTTGTAAGGAATAACGTGGATAAGCTGGTTTTTGTATGAAAGTTATCCGCATTCTTCGATATAATATAAATAAAGAAGCCGTTGAGGTTTTGTTAATTAATGTATTTAGGTATCATAAAAATGCACTAACTCGTCAAAGGGTGCATTTTTATTTTTTTGAGCTTTTATCTTCTGCAGTTATAGATATCTCATTTTCAGCTAACTTACTGATTGAAGATTTATCTTTGATTGTTAGCTTATCTTTAAAATATGTACCTATTAATACTATAGCTGTTAAGCCTAGTATCACTCATACTGTCACCCCTCTATTATATCCTATTCCCCAACGGCTTTCTTACTGTTAGAGGATAAATTCTGGAGGATGATGACCTAAAAACACCTTATTCTCTTGAATAAATTATAAAATAAGTTTACTATCTTTTATAATATTTTTCCCTGAGTTCTCCTTGCTCTTTTTTTCTTTCTTCTACATCCTGTCTTAAGTATATCCCCTTTTTAATAGCTATAAGCTTACCTTGTGCATTTAAGTTGGATAAACGTTGCTTAGATATTCCCAAGTACTCTAAAACCTCTGCTGATTCCATTACACTATCTTTTATTAATTTTATAAGTTCTTCCCGATCCATAATCAAACAATCCTTTCTAAAACCTCAAATGATTCAATTAACTCATATCCAAATTACATGTTTGAACATGAGCTTTGAATATTCTTTTGTTTTTAAAATCCAACTCTTTAAATCTTTTTAGTACCGTTAATTTACACATTTTGTTTTAATTGGTTGTATCTATTTTGGTTGTCACTCCAGTAAATAGAGGTTATTATTAACCCCGCGATAACACCTATTGCCAAATACCCAAACTCTTCCCCCCTTTGTTCTCTATACAATAGAATAACTTTACCAATCATGTCTACCATAATAGTTTCAACAATAACATTCTTAATAGTATACTTTAAGATACCTTTTTCTTGTGTCTTTCTCCAAGAATTAATGAAATTTCCATCATCCTCATAAAATATCTTTGAAATTTTACTTGGCTTTATTATATTTTTCCAAATAAGACATTTGAATGTTAGCCTTGTAACTGCAAATGTTAGATTTGTAACTACAATTACCAAAAGAACAATACCACATATATTCACTATTCATCTCCCCCTTTATAGTTTTAGAGTTTATTCAGAAACCCTTAGGCATCCATTTATCGTGATTTTTTATTATTCCATCCACCCAATGTCGAATATATATTATGACAAAACAATATATAACATATGGAGGTATCCTTTATGATTCAATTAAAAAATCAAATTCATCTTTGTGACATTTATGGAGAAGTCGAAGACTGCTTTAAAGAAGATAATCCTAAATTCATTAAGCTTTTTGAGGAATATATCGATTTAAAAGTATTAATTCCTCGAACCTTTTTTTATGATTACTATTTTTCAACTGGTCACTCAAGAGATTATTCTCTTGATTCAATGCTAATCTCATTAATTATTCAAAAATAATTGGTTTATTTGAAACAAAAACCTTTTTAAATATTTTAATTCTCTCTAAGGAATTAAGAACTTTTTGTGATTTTTTAAAAATTCCTCATGAATCTCAATTTTCTAGATTTAAAACTGATTTTATTGCTCAAATTTAGGAATTTTTAATCATTTAGTTGATATAACTGAACCTATTTGTCAACAATTAAATTCTAAACTAGCAGAAATTACAACTGCTTATACTACTGGAATTAAGGCTTATGTTAAAGAAAAAACCAATATATATTAATTTATGTTAGAGGTTTAATACCAAGTTACGGAATACATAGTTTGTCCTGTTGCTGGTCTATAATATTCTGTAACATATAAGGCTTGAGTTCCTCCTCTATAGTAAGCTTGATTAACTGTATTAGCAGCATTTTGAACTAGAGACCAGTAATTATCGCTGAACGTAGTTGTACCACTAATAGAGAGACTTATTGCCGTACCTCCAACTATACCAGCAAGAACACTTGCAGCACTATAGAGATTCTTTCCCCTATTATAGCCAGAACCAGTTACAACATCATTATATAAATAATTTAACGTACTTATATCATCATGTGAGAAATTTGTGTACCACGAGCCCCTCTTTGTCCAAGCAGCACTGTCACTTGGTCCACCACTTATTCTTTGTTGAATATCGGTTGGTGTTGAAATAGGTTTTGCTACATCATCACCTTTAGCGGAAACATTGCTAAAGGTTGTACCGGATAAAAGTAATGTCAATGTTAAGGCTAATATTGTTTTTTTTATTTTTTTAGGTAGCATATTATTATTTCATATTGCTGTAATAATATGATAATTATAACTTTTAAACAAAAATACTCTAATTTTGTTAAAGTTTCGTTTGCTTTTGTGACCTATATGGTAACACATAGAAAAAAACCTACAGCAATTATCGAGGTGATATATAAAACCGCAATAAAACGTAAATTAAACCCAGTTGCTTTATATGTGTTTATCAAAAAAAGATACTGAGAACAATCATTAAAATTATTTTATCTATTGAAAGTTTTTTGTTTTTATATTCACTCGTTTTACACTATATTTCTTTAACTTTGTATAAAAAATATCAACTTATTTACATTATATCAAATATTTAAAAATACGGAAATGATGTTAAATTATTTCCATTACTTCGTCAAAGGCTTTGAATATGGTTCTAAAAATGTTAGTTTGTGGCATTATGTTCCTTAGTGTGGGTTTTGTCGAAAATGTTGGAGATACCCTATATTTAATAAGTAATATCGTGAATGTAAAATAAAGGAGATTTATGTTTAATATAGAATTATGTGATTAGTGTATTAGTATTACTTTTGCAATTATGGAATTTATGGAGGTGATAATTTTGAGCAATCCTAAAAAACTTAATTTAAATTATGATGAATTATATAAAATTGTATTAGCAATAAATGAAAATACTTTATCTAATAAATCAAGGAGTAAGGAAAATAAAATTAGTACTGGTAACTTTTTGAGACAAAAGTTCAATATAAATCGTAAAGATTTTTCATTTACTATAAAAGCAGAGAAAACAGGAATCAAATATAATGCTACTACATTTATGTATGATATATCTGATACTTATAAAAGCAATGTAAAAACAGTAGAAATTGCCGAGCCTATAAAGAGAATAGAACCGCATGAAATAGAGGACAATGCAGGTTCTAATTGCAAAAATAATGCTTATGCAATATCAGATAATGCAAAAATATTTACAGAGGAAACTATTTTAAATAAAAATGATTGCAAAAATAATACTTTAGTAACCGATAGCTTTAAAGATTTTGAACCAATGCTTTTGGAAATGATGAATTTGTATAAGCAGCATAAAGCTAAACTTATATTGCATTTAAATCATATAGAGCTACAAGGAGATGTTAAAACTCACTCTATAAAATGCTATGAACCTATTTTCTTAGAGTTTACTAATGTGTGTGATAGTTACCATGGTTTGAACCTTAACATAGGATGTATTTAAATAGTTGTTTTTCAAGTCTATTTAGTTTATTTTGTACAGTTGAACTTTAACATAAGATGTATTTAAATTCAGTTTGTGCATTGAATAGTCTGATTTAGTATTATTCATATTAATATAATTTTGGAGAACTGAATTATAGGTTAAGATAATATTCTAGGAAAAAGGCAATCGGATAAACATTAAATTTTACCAACCGCAACACAAAATAAAGTACCTCTAAGGCCTTGAAATATAAGCCTCGAAGGTGCTTTTTTAGTTCGATTTTAAGAAATGAAAAAACGGCTGGTAAAATTTTAAGAAAACCCTTTATTTCCAATGGGTTAAGGGTTATAATGAAAATAGAGAATGGCTATTTTACAGTAGTTGAACCTTAACATGGGATGTATTTAAATATCTGTGGTTTTAAGTAATTAGTTGCTGCTGCCATGTTGAACCTTAACATGGGATGTATTTAAATAATGCCTTTGAGAGCTGGGATTTACATTCCTTATATGTTGAACCTTAACATGGGATGTATTTAAATAGTGGTGAAAGGCGGCGAAAAACGGGGAGATATTCTGTTGAACCTTAACATGGGCTGTATTTAAATTGATGAACTTGGAATATCTCAATCAACTATTGGGAGTTGAACCTTAACATGGGATGTAAAAAAATATAAAACCAATAGGCAATAAATTTGGAATAGAAGTCAAAGA
>CAZKOJ010000169.1:0-8506 GCA_964554365.1 uncultured Clostridium sp.
ATAGGAAAAAAGCAGTCTACTATTGCAAATAAAATTAGATTATTAAGATTAACTCCTGCAGTAAGATCTATACTTATAGAAAATAAGTTAACAGAAAGACATGCAAGAGCATTGCTTAAATTACCAACAGAGCAACTTCAAAAAAAGATATTAGAAATGGTAATAAATAAATCATTGAATGTTAAAAAAACTGAGGATTTAATCGAAAGGGAATTAACTAAGTTAGCAGATAACAAAGGAACAAATAACAAGAAAAAAATAAAAGGAATATTTTCACCTAGAGTATACATAAACACTGTTAAACAAGTTTTTGATAAATACGGATTAAATGTAGAGTATTCGTCAAAAGATCTAGATGATGAAATAGAAATTATTATAAAAATACCTAAAAAATAAGATGTTTCACGTGAAACATCTTCACCATAATTACTTTATTTTTTAAACTGAGTTTTATTCTTGGGCTATTATGCTCAAGTTTTTTTATTTTAATAAATCTTATAGTGAAATTTATGTTAAAATGCTTTAATTATTTAACATAAGAATATATAATTAAGAATAAGGTATATTTTTAATATAGGGTAATGGACATTAATTAGTTTTATAGAATATAAAAATTCTTTGAAGTTAAATTTGAATTAAATAGAAGGGTGGTGAGTATTATAAAAATAATATCAATATTTAATCAAAAAGGTGGAGTTGGAAAGACAACAACTAGTATAAATTTAAGCTCATATTTAGCTATGCAAGGTTATAAAGTATTAAACATAGATATTGATCCTCAAGGGAATACTACTAGCGGACTTGGATTTGATAAAAGAACTATTGATCAATCTATATATGATGTTTTAACATCAGATGTAAGCTTAGATCAGGTTATGAAAAAGTGTGAACTCATAGATAATTTTTATATTATACCATCTACAATGGAATTAGCAGGAGCAGAAGTTGAACTTATAAATAAGGAAAACAGGGAAAATATTCTAAAGAACAAAATAAAAAACTTAAAAGAAGAGTTTGATTTTATATTCATGGACTGTCCTCCATCATTAGGGCTACTTACTATAAATTCACTAACTTCATCTGATAGCGTGCTTATTCCAATACAATGTGAATTTTACGCATTAGAAGGTGTAGGACAACTTGTGAATACTATACAACTTGTAAAAAAAGTGCTCAATAAAAACATTGAAATAGAAGGTGTAATTATGAGTATGTATGACGGAAGAACTAAGTTATCTAATGAAGTTGTAAGTGAAGTTAAAAGGTATTTTAAAGATAAAGTTTATGAGGTAACCATTCCTAGAAATATCAGGTTAGCAGAGGCACCAAGTTTCGGATTGCCAATAATGCTTTACGATGATAAATGTAAAGGTGCAGAAGCATATGAAAATTTAACTAAAGAGTTCTTGAAAAGACAGAAGGAGTGAAAATATATTGAATAAAAAGTTTGCATTAGGAAAAGGACTTGGAGCGTTAATACCTGAGGAAATAGTTAATGAAAATAAAGATACAGATAATAAAGGTATGAATCTTATAAATATAAACTTGATAAAATCAAATAAAGATCAACCTAGAAAAAACTTTGATGAACAAAAAATTATTCAACTTTCTGAATCTATAAAAGAGCATGGCATTATACAACCTATAATATTAAAAGATACTGGAAATACTTATGATATAATTGCAGGGGAAAGAAGATGGCGAGCAGCTAAAATTGCTGGAGTTAAAGAGATTCCTGCTATAATAATGAATTTATCCGATAGACAAATATTAGAGGTTTCATTAATTGAAAATATACAAAGACAAGATTTAAATCCTATAGAAGAAGCTTTGGCATATAAAAGGTTAATTGAAGATTTTAAATTAACTCAAGAGGAATTAAGTAATAGAATAGGTAAATCAAGGACTACTGTAACAAATTGTATGAGGCTTTTAAACCTTGATAGTAGAGTACAGGAGTATTTAATTGATGGAGTTATATCAGAAGGCCATGGCAGAGCATTACTAAGCTTAGAAGACAAAAATTTGCAGTATAAATTAGCTCAAACAATAATTGATGAAGGCTTAAATGTAAGAGAAATAGAGAGATTTATCAAAAATATAAATACCGATAAAAAAAGCTCATGTGAAAAAACAAATGAGTTAAATCCATATTATGTAGATATAAAAGATAAATTAGAAAATTTATTTGGAACTAAAGTTTTGTTATCTGATAAGAAAAACAAAGGTAAGATTGAAATAGAATATTATTCTAAAGAAGATCTCCAAAGAATACTTGATATATTTAAAATTTAAATAAAACAATAAATTTTAGTTCTAATGTTTCACGTGAAACATTGACGGAAGGAGAAATAATATGCAAAACATCGTAGCAATAATAAACAACTTTCAAGTGTATATTATAATTGCACTTTTTCTAATAGTATTGGTGCTATTTATTATGCTCATAACTACTTTTAAATCACTAAATAGATTAGAAAGTAAGTACAGAAAATTTATGAGAGGAGTAGACAATAAAAATCTAGAAAATTTAGTAATAAATTATCTAGATAAAATAGATGAGGTTAAAGGGGAGTCAGATCATATAAAAGAATTATATAATAGTCTGGATTCAAGATTAAAAGGATGTACTCAAAAAGTTTCACTTATGAGATATAGAGCGTTTGAAGATGTGGGGAGCGATTTAAGTTTTTCAATAGCATTATTAGATGGAAATAATGATGGAGTTGCTATAACAGGTATATATGGAAGAAATGAAAGCACTACATATGCAAAACCTATAGATAGAGGTATATCAAGATATGAATTATCTGAAGAAGAAAAGCAAGTTCTCCAAAATTGCATAAATAAAGATTTAAAATAACGAATAAAAAACCTTCTTTAAGGGAATATTACCCTGTAAAGGAGGTTTTTTTATGAGAATTTTTATTTCTAATGAGCTATTATATATAAAAGAAGAACTTAAAAAAAGAGGGTATGATATTATAGAAGAAAAAGAAAACAGATGTTGTGATGCTATTATATGTAACTTAAAAAATGGAGGTCTAGTAAATTTAGGTATTAATAATAATGTAAGGAGAGAAGGCACTTTAATTATTGATTCTGGTAGCAAAACTATAGAAGAAATAGAATACATATTAGATAATAGAGCGTACAGCAATTTGTTTTAATAATAATTCAAATCTATGTTCTACTAAATATTTGCATTTTCTACTAAAGTGTCATTGAAAATAGAAGTTGTTTTTTTACCACCAATAGTTTTTAGTATAGAATGATATAAACCTTTAGATATAACCTCTGCAATTTGCATCACTATAAATAACCTTGTATTTTGTAAAACCATAAATTCCATAGCACCTGATATATTCACAATCCCCGTTATACTCAAGTCTCCTACTTTAGGCAAATCTTTATTCATGGCAGAACCAGGTTGCAAAGGGTTTGAATCTACTACTACTTTTCCTACATTTTGTATACTACCTAAGCAGGCGTCGATAGCTATGATAAAAGGATCTTTAAATTTATTATTAACTTCATTTATAATTTCACAAAGATTTTTAGCATGAACAGGATTCTGTAGATTCCCATAGAGAGATACTCTATCTCTTACTAAAAACTTTAATTTATCTCCTACTAGGGGACCTAAACTGTCTCCAGTAGATCTATCAGTTCCTATACATAAAATAATTATTGGTCGCTTTGATTCAACTATAGGATATATTTCTTTACTTAAAGTGTCTCTTAATTTTAAAATACAATTTTTAGATGAAGAATCTATTATTAATTTATTTATCATATAAAAACCTCCTGTTATTATGAATTTTAACCATATAGAGGTTATTTATACGTATATTTTCATTTAAATCATAAAAAAATTCCCGATAACTAATTATCAGGAATAGATTTAACAAAAGAATATAAAACATAATTTACATTAAATTATATTTACCTTTTTAAATATGTTATAAAAAACTACAAGAAATATACAGAAAAACATCCCAGAAACTCCATTAGCTTTAAGTCCTATAAATAAAGCTGCTAAAACTGCTACAGGATTAATTCCCAACGAAGAGGATACGATTTTAGGCTCAATAATCTGTCTTATAATTGATATTAAAACATATGAAGCAATAATTCCAAATGCAGTGATATAATTCTGGAACAAAAACGAATATATAATTGCAAGTGGAATATATATTATGCCTATTCCAAATATAGGCAATATATCTACAATAGCACAAATGAAACTTAGTATAATGGCATATTTAACCTTAAAGACTAAAAATACTATTATAGTTTCTATGAAGGTAACACCTATTATAAGCATATAAGACCATAAATAGTTTCCCAGCATTCTTTTTGTTTCTAAATAAACATACCATACTTTATTTGCTTTACTTTCAGGAAGAATATTTAGAATTCTTTTTGGGGCTGAGGCTATATCCTTAGTAAAAAAATATGTAGTAAGTAAAGTGAAAAGCACAACCATTATTATATAGGGAATTGATGCTAAAACACTTATCAATAATGATACTATTTTTCCAGTAACACTTACAGTCATATTAGATATTTTAGTAATAGAGTTTGCAAAGTTTTTTTCAACAGCATTTATTATGTAAGGATCAAGGTTTTGATAGTATTTTTGTAATTTTTCAAAAGACTCATATATATTAGAAGAATTTTTTGAGATATATAGTTGAGTATTTTTACCTAATTGAATAGCTTCGCCAGTAAGTATAGCTATTGCAAAAGACAAGAATAATATTATTATAGTAAAAAATATTATTGTTGTTATTAGTGAGGCTGACGAAGTTCTTAGGTTGAATTTTTGAATAATATATTTAGTTGGTTTTTTTAATATCAATGCACATAATAATGCAAGTACAAAAGGAAGTGTATAATTTATAGTGCCGAAAAATATAAAAAAAACTATGGTGTAGATTATTAAGAATAAAATTATTTTATCAATTTTATTTATTAAATCGTCCATATACTTATTCCATCCTCTTTAAAATTGAATATATAGCATGTAGTGTATAGTCTATATCTTTTTTATCATTAAAAGGTCCTAGGCTAAATCTTAAAGTTCCGCTAGGAAATGTACCTATGGTTTTATGAGCTAAAGGTGCACAATGTAAGCCAGTTCGTGCCATTATGCCGAAATCTTTATCTAACATAAATGATAGCTCAGCAGTGTTAATTTTAGATGAGTTTATTGAAATTGTAGGAGTCCTTAAAGATGCATCCTTAAAGCCATATACCTCGATGGAATTAATATTTAATAGACCATCAATAAAGTTTTGGCATAGTTCTGTTTCCATTTCTTTTATTGATAGAATGTTTTTTTGGTTTATATATTTAATACTGGCAAGTAAACCTGCGATACCGGGAGCATTTAAGGTGCCGCTTTCAAATTTATCGGGAAGAAACTCAGGCTGCACAGTACTTTGTGATAAGCTACCAGTGCCACCTTCTATAAATGGTAATGCTTCTTTGTTTAAGTCCTCACTTATTAGAAAACCACCAATACCTTGAGGTCCAAGGAGGCTCTTATGTCCTGTAAATGCTAAAGCACTACAATTTAACTTGTAAAAATCTACTGGTATAGTACCAGCAGTTTGAGCTGAATCTATAACAAAATATATATTTCTATCTTTACATATTTTGCCGATAGATTCTAATGGTTGAATACTACCTATTATGTTAGACGCATGAGATAAAACTACCAATTTAGTATTAGGTTTTATAGTATTTTTAAAAATTTCAATATCAATAACACCATTCTTGGAACATTGAAGAATATCAACTTCTATATTCATACTTTCTTGAAGTGAAGAAAGTGGTCTTAATACAGAATTATGATCCATTGATGATGTTATAATATGCCATCCATCTTTAATTGTACTTTTCAGTATGGTATTAAGAGATTGGGTTATATTTGCTGTAAAAATTACATTTTCTAATATATCAAAATTAAAAAAGTTCATTAAGGATTCCCTACAACTATAAACAATTCTATCGCCTCCTAGGGCATTCGAATATACACCTCTTCCAGGATTAGCACCGATATTTTTCATATAACTTAATACTGAATAATATACTTCATCAGGTTTGGGATGAGAAGTAGAAGAGTTGTCTAAGTAAATTTTCAAAATAATTCCTCCTAATTTGTAATTTAAATGAAATTTATAATAAAGTTATAAGATTTATAAAGCCAAATACAACAAAGATAGCACCTATAGCACCTATAGAAAACATTAATACAGAAGAGGTTTTTTTTGAAGCTTTTGGTGTAAGTATATTTATTCCTTTTAGAGCAAGATAATTTAATATAGCAAACCAACATATCATACCAACTAGAGTGAAAAGGACAAAAACATAATAGCAAGTAATGTTTACATAATACCATGCTCTTATAACAGTACCACTCAATGTAATCCAAAGAGATGGTGTCATAGGGTTAAAAAATGTAATAAAAAATCCAGATAAAAAAGGTAAGGAAGTAATACAATTAATAGTTAAAGATTTAAATTTAGCATGTTTGTTAATATTTTCATTTTTAATTGAAAAAAAACTAATCAATATTAATATTGTACCAGATATTATCCAAAAAAAGGCTTCAGTTTTTTTATTTCTATCAAGTATATTTGAAAGTCCACAGTTTATAAGTAAAAGATAGGATACATCGGCACATAAAGCACCTATTGACACTAAAAATCCTTGTTTATAACCTTGAGACATAGTTCTTTTTACGGATTCAATACCAGAAGGTCCTAAGGGAATTGATATAATTAATCCCATAAAAAATCCAGAAAATAGAGCTTTTAAAATTTTTATAAACTCCTCCATACAAGTAACCCCATTCAATATTATTTCTGTTATAATAGAATATAATTATATTTTATGAAGAAAAGTGGAGTCTTTATAATTTGGTTAAATTATATTAATTATATAAAATATACCATATATAATTATAAACTAAACTACAATAATTGTATATGTAATAAAAGGTAAATTTAGAAGGGAGGAACAGTTCGTTTTTATAATGAACTGGAATTAAAAATATGTATTACATTATAACTTTTCAAAATACACATGGTGCTATGAATGGAGAAATTATTCTAAAGAACAATAATATTAAAGTAGAAATAATGCCAACGCCAACATCAATTACTAAAAGTTGTGGTATAAGTATAAAGGTGGCTAATGAATTTATAGAACAAGTTAAAGAGCTAATAAATAAAGATGAAATGAATATAAAAGATATATATGTTAAAAATGGAATAGAATACAAAAAATATGATATATAATTTTTAGGTGATAATAATGAAAAATTTTACTTATTTTATTACTTCTAATCTGAATATAGATAAGAATCAAGTGGAAAGTATTTATAAATTAGGAACAAATATAATTAAAGTAATAATAATTTTAATATCTATGTATCTAGTTGTAAAAATAGGAAATGGGATCATAAATAGATATATTTCTAAGCAAAAAAACTTTAAATTTTCTTTAGATGATAGAAAGGCCAAAACTATAGGTGCAGTTTTAAAGAGTATATTAAAATATTCAGTTTACTTATTTGGAGTTTTTGCTATAATAGAAACTTTATTTAGCAAAGTTGGATTAACCTTTGCTGGAATAGGTGGAGTAGCATTAGGTTTTGGAGCACAAAGTTTGATAAAGGATATTATTAATGGATTCTTTATATTATTTGAAGATCAGTTTACTGTAGGTGATTATATTAATATTGATGATAAGGGTGGAATTGTAGAGAGTATAGAGCTCAGAATTACAAAAATAAGGGACTTTAATGGTGATTTACACATAATCCCAAATGGGCTAATAACTAAAATAACTAACCACTCTAGAGGAAATATAAGGATTGTAGTTGATATTGATATAGCCCACGATGAAGATATAGATAAAGCTATAGGAATAATGTCGGATTTATGTAATAAATTCAAGGAAGAAAATGAATGTGTTACAGAAGGTCCCAAGGTACTAGGAATATCAGCATTAAAAGACAGTGGAATTACTATAAGGGTGGCTGGAAAATCAAAGCCTATGACACAATGGGATACGGAAATGAAACTTAGGAAGGAAATAAGAGATGCTTTAAATAAATCAAACATAAAAATACCTTATCAAAAAATAACGGTGATAAAGGAGTGATAGTATGTTAAAGACTTTTTATCTTGGAGATATAGTTGAGATGAAAAAGGGGCATCCATGTGGTGGAAATGAATGGGAAATTGTGAGAGTTGGTGCTGACATAAAAATAAAATGTTGCAAATGTGGAAGACTTGTAATGATACCTAGAAGTAAATTTGAAAAAGATATTAAAAAAATAATAAAACAAAATAGCGTAGAATAAAAAATATGTTGATTTTATTATGAAAAAGTGATAAAGTGTATAGATGTAATCCCTGCTGTGTAAAACACAGCCGTTAGTCCAAGGGGAGGAGGTGAAATCTAATGAGAAAATATGAAACTATATTTA
>CAZKOJ010000170.1:0-8471 GCA_964554365.1 uncultured Clostridium sp.
TATTAAAACTATATATACCACCTTGTATAGAATTAAAAGTCAGCCCTATGCCATTTCCCATAAAAGACATCTTATCTCTCTTGATACTTTGTGAAATTAAAACTAAAAAGGTAACTGACAGCACTACAATAGTTACCGCCAGTTTATTTTTAAAAATCTTCATAGTTCTATATTCTATTTCCTGCTAGCTATTAGCTTATCAATTGTATCTAATGCTTTTCCTGCACCAAGTGCAACACAATCAAGAGGAGATTCGGCTATGTGAACGGGCATATGCGTTTCTTTATTTATAAGTTGATCTAATCCTTTAAGCATTGCACCACCGCCTGCAAGCATAATTCCTTTATCCATAATATCTGAAGCAAGTTCTGGCGGTGTCTTTTCAAGAGTAGTCTTAATAGCATCAATTATTGCTGACACTGGTTCCTTTAAAGCATCTCTTACTTCATTTTCTGTAATAGTTATAACTTTAGGAAGTCCTGATATCAAGTCTCTTCCTCGTATTTCCATGGAATTTTCTTCTCCCACATCAAATGCTGACCCTAAATTTATTTTAACATTTTCTGATGTTCTTTCTCCTATCATAAGACTATATTCTTTTTTAATATAACTTATAATAGCATGATCTAATTCATCTCCAGCCATTCTTAAAGATTTACTTGTAACAATACCCCCAAGAGATATTACAGCAACTTCCGTAGTACCGCCTCCGATATCTACTATCATACTTCCAGTTGGTTCATTTACAGGTAGTCCTGCCCCTATTGCTGCAGCCATGGGCTCTTCCATAAGTAGAACTTCTCTAGCACCAGCTTGTTTTGTTGCTTCATCTATTGCTCTTCTTTCAACTTCAGTAACCCCTGAAGGAAAGCACACTACTATTCTAGGGCTTGTAAATGCAGACTTTGGACTTACTTTTTCTATAAACTTTCTAAGCATAGTCTGAGTAACATCGAAATCCGCTATTACCCCATCTTTTAACGGTCTTATTGCTACTATATTTCCTGGAGTTCTTCCTATCATTTGTTTTGCTTCCTCACCAACAGCAAGAACTTTCTTAACATCGCTATTTATTGCTACAACTGAAGGTTCTCTAAGTACAACTCCTTTTCCTTTAACATATATCAACGTATTCGCTGTTCCCAAATCAATTCCCATGTCTCTAGACATTCCAAAAAATCCCATGTTAATTTCTCCTTTCAAACTTTACACTATTCCTTTTTCTTTTAAGCTAATATACTTTCTATTACCTATAATTAAATGATCTAGTAATTCTATTCCTAAAATTTTACCACATTCCTTTAATCTATTTGTTACATTTATATCCTCATTACTAGGTGATGGGTCTCCCGAAGGATGGTTATGACATATAATTATAGATGCACTATTCTTTCTTATAGCATCACAAAACACTTCCCTTGGATGAACTATGGATGAATTCAAACTTCCAACGGAAACATCTTTAATAAACATTACCACGTTTTTTGTATTTAGCATAATAACCTTTAAATGTTCTTGTTTGAAGTTTCTCATTTCTTCCATAACTAGTTCCGCTACATCTGTAGGTCTACCTATTTTATATTCATTTCCATCTTTAAAAGATTTAAATCTTTTAGAAAGCTCTCCAAGTGCCATAAGTTGTGCTGCTTTTGCTTCTCCAATACCATGCATATTAATAAAATCTTCTGCAGTAGAACTTAAAAGTCCATTTAAGCCTTCGGTTTCTTTTAGAATTCTGCTACTTAATGACAATATATTTTCTTTTTTACTGCCTGATCTTAATATTATAGCTAATAATTCAGCATTAGATAAAATCTGCACCCCATACCTTAGCAGTCTTTCTCTGGGTCTTTCATTTTCAGGTAAATCCATAATTTTTAATGTTTGTTGCATAAACTATACTCCTTCTATAGATTTACCCCCATCTCCTTTAGCATTTTTGACAATTTATTTAAAGGAAGCCCTACAACATTATAATAGCATCCGTGAATTTCTTCAACAAAAACTCCTCCATAGCCTTGAATGCCGTAAGCACCTGCTTTATCTTTGTGTTCTCCTGTTTCTATGTATTTTTTTATGTCATTATCCGACAATGTGGAAAAAACCACTTCAGTGCAGACAAAATCCTTTTTTATCTTTCCTGAAACCATGTCTACTATAGCTATGCCTGAATATACTTCATGAGTATTATTACTTAGCATTTTAAGCATATGGAAAGCTTCACTATCACTTTTAGGTTTTCCAAGTATTTTTTCATTTAAAGATACAATAGTATCACAGCCTATGATTAAACCTTCACCTTTTATCTTGTTCTTCACATTTAAAGCTTTTTCTGCTGCTAGTCTCATTACATATGAACCACAACTATCTTCAAATTTAATACTACTTTCATCAAATTCACTTACTACTATTTCAAATTCATTTGTTAATCTTTGTATCAGCTCCTGTCTTCTAATTGAAGCTGATGCTAAAATAATTTTCATGGTATCACTTCCTAGTATCTTCTATATAGTATTATAGCCACAATTATGCCAATTATAGCCATAATATTCACATTAAAGTTTAAACCTAAAGTTATAACCATAACCTTAAGATTTAATACAACTGGCGTTGATGTGCCTACTGCATATGAATCTTTAAAAAAACTCAAAAAGTTTAAATTATTTCCTAGTATGTCACCTATAAGATTTCCACATATTGCTCCTAAAAATATTATAAACCATAAAAAACCTATGCCCTTTTCAGCCCCTCTCACAACAATCCCCACCTTAATTATATATCTAATATAGTTTATCATTTAATAAAAGCATAAACAAGTATATATATTATTGTTTAAAAAAAATTTCACAAGTACGCAAAAAAAAACTGCAAAGCAGTTTTTTACTATATTTTTTATATAAGATGTTTTTATACTGTACTAGTTATGAATTCTTTATTGAAAATTATTATTTTTCTTTAATGGCTACCTTTTTTAGTATCTCATATAAATAAACATAATTTTCACAAGCTTTCTCCTTAGAAATTTCCTTAGGCATTTTATTTATATAATCTTTAAACTCATTTAATACAGCTATATCTTTACTTCCCTTATCGACTTTTTTTAATGATAAACACCATTTTTTAAGTTCCCCTGTTTGTATTGCTTTAACATTTTTTTCTGAAAGTTTATTTAGTACTTGTATATTGGCATTCATTAGTTCTGCTATTTCAATATCACACATATTATTTTTGTTTAATGAAAATACTATTTTAGCGTTATCAATTTTTTGGTCATTAAGTATTTTTGCAATTTTTACACCTTCATCTTCAGTATATATTCCAACAAACACTCTATTTTTATTATCTTCACTTACAGCAAAAGGAGTCCCATATGTATTTAACAAGATTTTTTCTGCTTCAGCATTTTCCTTATTTTGATATACTCCTCCTTGTATAGCTACAAACTTTAATATCTCATTTCCTTTATTAGCTATTCCATTTTTCCCTTGTTTGTTATTTATATAATTTTTTATACTATTAGGTTCACCTTTTAAATTACTCTTACTACTATAATTTTCTAGAAAAAGCTTAAAAATTATAGTTCCAAACAAAAATGCTAGAATAAGTATTAAAAGCACAAGTAGAATAAATGTTTTATTTCCATTTTTTCTCTTTAAATCATATCGTGTGTATTTCATTTTCTCACTCCTAAATTAAAGGTTTATATATTAATATTTATGTACGAGAAAATTTATTACTACAATATATTATATTCCTATTTTTTTCATAATCATCATGTCCATATATTTTCCATCAATACTATAAAAGTTTTTTACTATTCTTACAATCTTAAAGCCTACCGTTTTCAAAAACATTAAATTTTCTTTATCATCTTTTATTATTCTAGTAAAAAACATATCAATACTGTACTCATTAGAAAAATATTTCATAAGCTCTTCTAGTGTTCTATTATTTAGTTTTGTATTTCTGTAATAATCATCAATATAAAAGAACCATATCCAAGCCTCATTAGGATTTTTAAATTCTAGTCTTCCTTTTAAAACACCTATTAATTTAAAGTTTTTATTTATTTTTAAAAAAAACTCACATTCACTAATATAACTTTCCAAAAACCTCTCTTTTAACCACTCTAAATCAGTTTCTTCTTGTGAAATTTTTTTTTGCAGTTCCATCCATTCTTTAACTATTGATAAATCTTCTTTGTTAATATTCGATATTTCTATATCATCAAATTTCACGTTAACATCTAACATAAATTCACCTCTTTATATACCTTATATACCTTGTAGCACTTATATGCCTTTAAAACACTACTTTTAATTTAAAATTCTACACTTAATTTAAAATTCCTTTTATTTTAATAAAACCTGTAAACTTTTACTTTAAAATATGATATTATAATTGTATATTTTTAGGAGGTGTGTATTATGATACGTGTAACTAACAGCAATCTTTATTCTAATCTATTGATTTTTAAATTTAAAAACTTTAAAATGGAATATCCTGAAAGTATTAAATCCATATTAGAGTTTTCTCAAAATACCGGAGAAGAGAATGAACTTGAGTCTATTAATACATTAGGAATGTGCAAGTATAAAAACGTTTTTATACTTGGTATGGGAACAACAGAAGAATTCAATTCAGTAAAACTATTAAAAATCTTAGGCCATTCCATATTAAATCTTAAAAATTCTTTAACCGAATTAGATATATTAGATAACTTTTCAGAAGATTTGGGCTATATCATAGGGCAAAGCATTGAAATTTCTTTATACAAATATAATGGAATCAAAAAAGCAGAGCAAAAGGTAAAACTTGAAAATATAAATATAATCTCAAAATATAAAGATTCTATCAATAAGGGTTTATCACTTGGTACTAATATTAACTTTTCACGTCATTTAGTTAACATGCCAAGCAATTATGTAACTCCAAAGTACATTGCTCAGCAAGCTGAAAATATCGCTAAAGATGAAAATTTAGATATTGAAATAATAGATAAATATAAACTTGAGCAATTAGGTATGAATTGTATAGTTAATGTATGTAAAGGAAGTATTCATAATCCTCGTCTTATAGTGATGCAGTATTTTGGCAATCCTAAAAGCAAGAATATTATATCTTTAATTGGCAAAGGAGTTACCTTTGATAGTGGTGGCATTTCTTTAAAATCTTCTAAAGGAATGGAGTCTATGATATCAGATATGGCAGGTGCCGCATCTGTTCTTTCAGTGATGAAATCTGTAGGAAAATTAAAACCAAAAAAGAATGTAATAGCCCTAATCCCTGTAGTAGAAAATATGCCTTCTGGTAGTTCATATAAGCCTGGAGATGTAATAGTTACATATAGTGGGAAAACCGTTGAAATAATAAGTACAGACGCTGAAGGGCGCCTAATTCTATGTGATGCTATATCCTATGCAAAAGAACTTGGCTCTACAACCATAATAGATGTAGCTACTCTTACAGGATCCTGTGCTAATTTTCTTGGAGATATAAATATAGGACTTTTTAGTAACTGCACTAAACTTGCAAATGATATTATAAAATGCGGTGAAAAAGTTGGTGAAAATTTTTGGAGACTTCCTAATAATGATGAATATATGGATGCATTAAAAACAAATGCAGCAGATATTAAAAATTCTTCACAAAAATTCGGAGCCATATTAGGTGGAATGTTCCTAGAAAGCTTTTGCGATGATGTAAATTTTGCACATCTAGATATAGCTGGATGTGCTTATAAGCCAAAGGTATCCACTCCATATGATGTTGGTGCTAACTCAATGCCTACACGAACACTTATAGAATACATTTTAGGATAATAAATACTATAGTATAAACAGAATTATAATCTTCTGTTGGAATTTTTTCACTAATAAAATCACTCCTAGGCGAATAATACACCCAGGAGTGATTTTATTTAGTGATCTGAAAGAAAATAACAAGTCAAAGAGACCAGAATATTGACTAGTTATTTTTTTGAAAATGCCTTATACAGCCTTTACACCATCCAAGTCTGGATCTAGTGCAATAACTTTCCATTCATCTTCAAAGCTACCTAAAAATTTTCTCATATTACTTTCAAATTCTTCTTGATTTTTATCAACTACAGCCATAAGTGTAGACCCTGAACCACTTATGAACTCTCCTATTGATCCAAATTTTTTTGCCATATTAAACACTTGCTCTGTATTTTTAATTAGAGTTTTCCTGTAAGGTTGGTGTATTTTATCTCCAAAACATACTCTAAGTTTATCTAATTCACCATTATAAAGAGCACTTACAAGCATAGCTACCCTTGATATGTTAAACACACAATCTTCTTTTAAATAAGTTTCTGGCATAACCTTTCTTGACACCTCAGTGCTAACTTTAAAAGACGGTATCATAGCTATAAACTTTAGTTTATCTGGAACCGCTATTTTAGAGTAACTAACTTTTTCACCGTGCTTTAATGAAACTACCATACCGCCTAACGCAGCTGGAACTACATTGTCAGGGTGACCTTCTATGTCAGTAGACATCTCTATTATGTCATCCATAGACATTTTATTTTTCATAATTCCATTTGCAGCTGTTACTCCCCCAACTATACAAGCTGCACTACTACCTAACCCTCTACACATAGGAATATCACATTTAGAAACATTAATTATAAACCCATAGTATTTATAATTAAATTTATCTAAAGTTTTTACAATGCTTTGATAAATCAAATTACTTTCATAGCTTTCCTCAGCCTTTATGCCATCATTATATATTTCAGTTTCTCCATTAACTTCTTCAACTTCAATTTCATTATATAACTTTAATGCCATGCCTAAAGCATCAAACCCCGGACCCATATTAGCAGTAGTAGCAGGTATTTTAACTTTTACTTTTGACATATAATCGCCCCCTCTTTGATTTATAACTTCCTTAATCTTCAAGAACTAAAATTTTCTTTATACTAATTATAGATTTATCTCTCTTTATTTTTTCTATTTTATTATTAAGCATTTTTTCATCATTATCATACACAAATGCTGCTACTTCATTTTGAGATATACTGCACTTATTAGATAATATATAGCAATTGGCAAAATTCTTACTTATGTCTTCCATAACTCCTAATCTATCTTTTGTTTCAAACCTTAAAAACCATTTACCCTGATTGCTCCAAAACCTGTTTACACAAGCTTCTTCATCATTAAAAGTTAACACATTTTCTTTTTTATTACCTATAGCATCTATTATGTCTGAAAAAACCGCACTAGCTGTAGGAAACATTCCTGCCCCTTTACCCGAAAATAATACATCTCCTACTGCGTCACCATCTACTAGAATAGCATTATACTCGTTTTCTATTTTTCCAAGATTAGAATATTTTTTTACCATAACAGGTTTTACAGAAGCATATATTTTATCATGTTCTCTTTTGCTTATTCCAACAAGTTTTATGCTATAATCTTGCATTTTTGCATATTTAAAATCTTCTCCATCAATTTCTGTAATACCTTGAATGTTTATATTTTTCCAATTCACCCTTTGATCATATGCTATAGTTGAAAGAATAGCTAATTTTCTTGCTGCATCATAACCCATTACATCAGACTCTGGATTAGCTTCAGCAAAGCCAAGCTTTTGTGCAAGTTGCAAAGCCTCTTTATATTCCATATTATCATTATTCATTTTAGATAATATAAAGTTTGTAGTACCATTTAGTATGGCTTTTATACCATTTATTTCATTTCCAATAAGACACTCACTTAAAGATTTTAGTATAGGTATTCCACCACCTACACTGGCTTCAAAATGCAATGTCACTCCATTTTTTTCAGCTATATTTAAGAGTTCGTGACCATGTTCTGCAATTAAATCTTTATTGGCTGTTACCACATGTTTTTTTGCTTCCAAAGCTCTTTTAACATATTTATAAGATGGATTAAGCCCACCCATAGCCTCAACTACTATATCAACTTTTTCATTAAAAATATCTTCAATATTTTCTGTAAAAAGCTCTTTACTAACACTTTCTTTATATTTATTTATATCTCTTACAAGAATTTTACATATAGTTAAATCTTGATTTAAACTCTTTCTAAATTTTTCTTTATTTTTTAGTATAAGCTGACCCACGCCACTGCCTACAACTCCATATCCAAGCATTGCTATACACGCCATTTTAAATGCCCCCTTCTATCTATTACTCTACTGCTATTAAATCTATTTTTATAACATTCGTAGCTTTTTTAATTTCTTCAACTAGGTCGTTGATTTCAATTTCTAATTTTGATGCATCAAAAGTTATACTAACACTTGCTGCACTATTAATAGGAATATCTTGATTAATGGTAAGTATATTACCCCTTCTTAGTGCTATTTTATCAAGTATTTTTGATAAGGTGCCTGCTTCGTGTGCAAGAACTAAGCCTAAGGTGACTTTATGACCGGTTATTCCTTCTGACAAGGTAAACACATAATCCTTATAT